>CAIYYV010000116.1 GCA_903930425.1 Akkermansiaceae bacterium
CCCGCCACACTTCCCGCCCGTTCGCAGATCTTGCCTTCGGTGATCAGCGTGCCGTCGGGTTGGAGGTCGGCGAGGCGCAACTTGACATGCAGACGCACGGCTTTCTGCTCGCAATGCTGTCCGCCGTCTAAGCCAACTCACCGATGCCATTCTGCGGGATGTCGAAAAATTGGGTCGATTGCTCGAGTCAGATTTTGCAAACAGTTAGCCAGAAATAACCATGCCCGACGAACACCTCTCGACCGCCCTGTTCCGCGAAACCCGCGGGACGGGCATTTTTCGTGTTCTGGCAGGAAAAACTCGCCTTCTTATGTCGAAAACCGGTCTGGAGCGCGAGTCCTTCTACCGTGCCGATGGAATTGCTCGGGAAGAGTCCATCCGCGAGGTCTATCAGCTCGCGCTCAGTCTTCGCTCGGATTTCCGGCGGGTGGAGGATTCCTATCGGGAAGCGGATCGGCAACTCCGCCAGAACATCGTGCGCAGTGACCAAAACAGGGGCACCCGATGCAATTCCCCAGCGCGCGCCTCGCAACATGCACATGCCGGCACCGGAGTATCCTTGCACGATGCGTCCTCGGCGTGAATGATGCCATCCACCCACTCGCTCACGCTGATTTCACCTTCCAACTCTAGCATCCTCATGCATGCCATCCGAAAACACGCACCTGCGGCCCAGGGTGAACAATCGCTATGGCAGATTGAACCGGCAAGATTTCGCTTGGGAGTGGTGATCCGCTTCAAGGACTCTGCGCGGACTCTGCCTGCGGTGCTGGATGCGTTGCGGGCGCAGACACTCCAGCCTGACTTCATCCTCGGCGTTGACAGCGGCAGCAGCGATGGCTCGCCCGCTTTACTACAAGCTGCTGGTGCCACGATCATCCCATGGCTTGCGCCCTATCATCATTCCAAGGTGCTCAATTTTGCCCTTGCCCACTGCCCTGCCGAGCGGATCCTTGTGCTCAGTTCGCATACGGTGCTGCTGGCCGCCGATGCCTTGGCCAAACTCAACGCGGCATTGGATGATCCGCGAACCGCTTGCGCCAGCAACAGGTGGACTCCAGATACCTATTACACGAATGCCATCACATGGCAGGAACTCCGCGCCAAGGGACTTAAATTCGCCACCATCTACTCTAACAGTTTTGGTTTGCTGCGACGCGCCTTGTGGGAGGAGTTGCCCTTTGATGAAACCTTGCCTGGGATGGAGGACTATGTATGGGCTGTGGAGCAGGTCCGGCGGGGACACACTTGTCGTTTCGTGGAGTTTGAGTTCAGCTATCAGCGGCAAGACCATGTCCGGTGGTTCGTGCTGACTTGCTGCGCGTTCCGCCTCGCCGATCAGTATGCCCTGCGCCCGTATTGGTTAGGTGTTAGGGGCAGCCTATGGCGGATCTTGCGCTGGGGGTGGCAGCGACTGCGGCTACCCGCCACATCGGACGAACGCGCCCAGTTGCAGTTGCTGTGGGACCATTTGCTGGCTTTCCTGTTGTGGCGCTTCAACCATTCCAAGACCGATGATCCTTAAAAAAAGATGAGAGCCGCGTGATCTTGACCGGGATCATCTTCGGCTGCGGGGTAGGTGCCACCCAGATTTTTTTCCGCCAGAAACAGCGAACACGTTAGGCCGCCGTGGCGCGCTGGCGACGGGCGGCCATCAGGGCGAGGCCTAGCACAGACAGCAAACCCGCCGCAGGCTCCGGCACCGCGCCGCTGACATTGACCAAGACCCCTGGAATGGGCGGTGCTTCAATGCGAATGCTGTGGTTATCATTTTCGAACACGGCAGTGCTGCCGGCAGCTTGGCTGAGCACGATCTGGTTGAAAGTGGTGCCTCCTGAAGCGACGATGTGAATGTATCCGTAGGGTTCAGAAGGGTTGCCGCCGCTGATGGGTTGGCCGTAGTAGTCCCTGGTGTTGTAAATCAGGCCATCAATGGCGGTGATCCTGCCTTCCATGGTGTTAGGCAGCAACTTGATCAATTCGGCAGTGTTGAAAGTGATCAGGATGACGCCGCCACTTTCAATCTGAAAGCTGTTGCGGGCATCGCCCGCGGTGAAATACAGCCCGAAATACGCCGCCGGCGTAGACAAGGTCAGGGTAGTGGTGGAGCTGGCGGCGATACCGAGGTATTTGCCTGTTGCACGACCGCCGTAGATGTCATTGTCCTTCACGATGCTCCCGGTCCCAGGGCTGGTATAGGTGCCTACTGTCGGGCTGACGTAGCCATCCACGTTGCCCAAAGCGCGGTCCGTGAAGGTTTCCGTCAAGAACGTGGTACCAACGACAAAGCCGCTGGTCTCTGCTGACTCGACGTCATTGGCCGAGAGATAGACGCTGAGGGCGGCTGACGCACTGGCGGTCATCGCGGAGAACACGAGCCCCGCTAGCTGGAATCTGTAACGGTGAGTGATGATCATGGGATGTCGAGGGTTGGGGTTTCTGTCACGAATTTCATTACACGAAAGTAGGGCATGCGCAAACAATAATTGTAGCCTTTCATTTTAATCTTGAGGCCGTTGGTGAAGTTGGCAGCCTCGCCGCGATCCTCAAATGGTTTTCGCGGCCATTGAGCCACATCCCACCAGCGCACCCTTTCATGCTGGGTGCCCATTTCAATGACCCGTCACTCTTTCACCTTATTGCTGGCATGTGCGCCGGTGCTTGTGAGTCAGGCCGCCACTTCCGATGTCTATCGTTCGGTGCTGCGCGTGGAGGTGGCCACCCAAGTGCCGGATTACGAAACGCCATGGAATTCCGGTCGTTTCAGTGGCGGCATTGGGACCGGATTTCTGATCGGAACGAATCAGATCCTGACGAACGCGCACGTCGTTTCCAACGCGCGGCGGGTGCTGATCACCGTGCATGGAAGCCCGGTCAAATACCCCGCAAAAGTCGATTTCATTGCCCATGATTGCGATCTTGCGCTGCTCTCGGTCGATGACTTCAAGGATTTTGAAACCTTTCCCACCTTTGAATTCGGTGAGGTGCCCAGTCTGGAATCGCAGGTGCGCGTGATCGGCTACCCGATCGGTGGCGAGCGCCTATCGGTGACCCGTGGCGTCGTCTCACGCATCGATTTCCAAACCTACTCTCACTCGAGGGCGGACTCGCATTTGGTCGTGCAGATCGACGCCGCAATCAATCCCGGCAACTCCGGCGGCCCGGTCGTCCAAGACAACAAGGTGGTCGGCGTCGCCTTCCAAGGGCTCCGGCAAGCGGACAACACCGGCTACATCATCCCAACCCCGGTCATCCGACGCTTTCTCAAAGACATCGAGGACGGCCATTACGATCAATACGCCGACCTGGGCATCACCGAATTTCCGCTGCACAATCCGGCCATGCGCAAGGCGCTCCGCCTGCCTGACGACGGCATCGGCGTGCTGATCACACGCGTGATTCCCACCAGTTCCAGCGCCGATATCCTCAAACCGGGTGACATCCTCATCTCGATAGACGGACAAGCCGTGGACAGCGCCGGAATGATTTCTATCGGCGGGGAGAAAATGAATCTCAACGAAATTGTGGAGCGCAAATTTGCCGGTGACAAGGTGGCCGTCCGATTTCTGAGAGACGCGGCACCGCAGGATGTGGAGATCACACTCAAACCGCTGCCATGGTCGCGGATGTATGCGATCGAGTATGAGAAAACACCCCGTTACATCGTCTTTGCCGGGCTGGTTTTCCAGCCACTTGACACCAATCTTTTTTCCGCCGCAAAATTCGATGATGTCACCGTCCGGCGCTTGTATAATGACTATGTGCCCAAAGGATTATTCCAAAAATACCGTGATATCGTGCTCCTCACCCGCGTCGAAAGTGATCCGGTCACCAGCCATCTCGGTGATTTCGCTGGCTTCGCCGTGAACAAAATCAACGGCGTGGAAGTCACGGATTTTCAACAGGCCTACGATCTCCTCCACCCGAAAATCGTGCCTGAATTCCACGTCATCGAGCTTTTCGACGCCAGCCGCCCGATCATCATCCCGTCGGCATCAGTCAATGACGCCAATCAACGCGTCGCCAAAAACTACGGCATCGCACACCTCGAAAATCTCACCGACTGACCATGGCGCGCGCCGGCATCGCTCTGGGCTCGAATCTGGGAGACCGCTTGGCTCAGCTCCGGGCGGCCGTCACTGGCTTGAGCGGGCTCTCGACACCCGGGCAACCCATCCTCACAGCGCAAATCTATCGGACAGAACCCCGTGACTGCCCGCCCGGATCCCCCGATTTTTTCAACACCGTCATTGAAATCGAATTCCGGGGAAACGCCCACGAACTGCTCGAAAAAACCCGCGCATTGGAACTCCAATTCGGCCGGTGCAAGGACGCCGCCCGCCATGCCCCCCGCCTCATTGACATCGACCTGCTTTACCTTGGCAATGCCTGTTGTAACACTGAATCCCTCATCTTGCCGCACCCGAGAATCGCCGAGCGCCGATTCGTCCTGCAGCCCCTCGCCGACATCCGACCGGACCTCATTCTGCCGGGCCAGTCACTCACCGTGACCCGGTTATTAGAAACCCTGCACCTCGACGAGCGCCTGCCAGCGCTTGTGAGTGCCGAACTCTGATTTTTGAAAAATATCCGTGTCACTGTGGGGAAAATTCGTGTAAATGCGCTTGGTGCGAGGCCTCCTGTCTCATCACTCCTCCGATTTTCCCGCCATGTCTTCTGCCTCCAGTTCCATCCTTCACAAGAATCGCATCCCCGCGACCGGCGTTCTGGTGATTCCCGGCCGTCTCAATTTCGAGCAGCTCGTCTTCCTCGAAAAACTGTTTGCGGATCGTAAAATCACCTGGCTCATCGAGGAATCGTCCCATCACGATCCCGCCCTCCGCAACCATCTCGAAAAATCCGATTCGGGTGCCATGTTTTCATGCACCGATGCCGCACCTGCCTCGGCGGGTGCGCAGCTTCAACCGTATCTCGAAAATCACGGGATACTCATCTTCGTGCCAGGCCGGGTCGCGGTGCGCAACGCCACCGCCTGCCATATCCCGGCATCCCATCTCCGCGCTTTGTGCGCCTTCGGCTTGCCCATTCTCCCCATCGCCATCGATTGCCCGCGTGAATCCAGCCTCTGCATCGGACATCGTTCGGCCCTCCCCCACTCGGTTTTTTCCATCGCAAAACCCATTTCCCCCGCAGAGGCCAGTGTGGCGACTTACCGCCAATGCCTGTTAGACGCTGCGGAAGAAGCGTTCAGCACGCGGCCCATGCTCAATGGCTCGCTAGCCATGGCCCTGTTAGAAGGGCTGCGAAAACACAGTTCGAAATACCGGCTGTTTGATGGTTCGGACGATTCGGAATTGCCGTATGGAAAGGTCCTGGCGGCTGCCATTGCCTTTTCCAAGGTGATCAAAGAGGAGACTGATCAGGCACGGGTTGCGATTGTTTTGCCGCCGGGAAAAACGGGACTGATTGCGAATCTTGCCGTGCTTTTTGCGGGAAAAACGCCCGTCAACCTCAATTTCACTGCCGGTCCCGAGGCCATTCGTTCGTGCATCCGCCAAGCCGGCGTGGACCGCTTTATCACTGCCGATCCTTTTGTCCGGAAAATCTCCGGATTCCCATGGCCACCCAACCGCGACCTCATTTTGATTGAGCGCGTTCTACCCGGCCTCAAGAAGAAGGTTCTCACATGGTGGATCCTGACGAAATTACTGCCATCCGCACTGTTAGGCTTGCTGCTGGGCCTTAACAAACGCCGCGGAAACGACGAGGCCGCGCTGCTATTCACCTCGGGCTCGTCGGGTGAACCGAAAGGTGTGGTGCTCAGCCACCGCAACGTGCTGGCCAACGTCACCCAGTTTTCCTCCCGGCTTCATCTGTCACCGGGCTCATCGATTCTCGGCTGTCTACCGCTTTTCCACTCATTTGGATGCACGGTCACCCTTTGGTTTCCGTGCATCGAGGGGATCCATCTGGTCACCTACCCAAGTCCGCTTGAAACCCAGCGCCTGGCAGAGCTTGTGGCACTCCATCAGGTGAATGTTTTTCTCACGACCCCGACATTTCTGCGAGGCTATATGAAGCGCATTGATCCGGCTCAACTCGCGTCGCTTCAATTCGTGGTGACGGGCGCAGAAAAACTCCCGCTTCCACTTGCCGATGCCTTCGAGGAAAAATTTGGAATTCGCCCGCAGGAAGGATATGGGCTCACCGAAACGTCACCCGGTTCTAACGTCAATCTGCCAGATCCCTCGCCCGCAACCGATGCCACCACCATGGCATCGGCGCGCAATGGCTCAGTGGGTCAATTGCTTCCAGGTATGGCCATTCGCATTACGGATCCCGTAACAGAACGCACCGTGCCAATCAATCGCCAGGGCGTCATCTGGTTCAAGGGTGCCAATGTGTTTCCCGGATACCTTGGCGACCCGAAAATAACCACCGCCGTCCTGCATAGCGGGTGGTTCCGAACCGGTGACATCGGCCGCGTCGACGACGACGGGTTTCTCTTCATCGAGGGCCGCATTTCCCGCTTCTCGAAAATCGCAGGTGAAATGGTCCCTCACGAAACGATCGAGGCCGCCGTCAATAAAGTGCTCGATCTCGATCACGAGTCCGAACGTAAAATCGCCATCATCGGCATCCCGGATACCCAAAAAGGCGAGGCGATCGTGCTGCTATCGACCTTTGCCGGGCCCACGCTCGAGCAGGAATGCATCGACCTCCGCTACAAGCTGCTCGATGCAGGAATCCCCTCGCTCTGGTGCCCGAAACACATTGTCCCCGTAACCGAGATCCCTGTGCTTGCCTCAGGAAAACTCGATCTCAAAGGCTGTGAATCACTCGCCAAACGAATCTAACAATTTGTGGCGCGGCCCCATCCAATGGCTCGATTCACGCAATCCTTTGCTCCCCCACCCCATGCCCGACCGCCTCTCCGCCACATTCCAACAGCTCCGCGCCGCCAATCAAAAGGCCTTCATTGCCTACATCGCCGCTGGCGACCCGGATTTTGAAAAGTCGTTAGATATCATGGTCACCCTCGCCGGGCAGGGTGCGGACATCATCGAACTCGGACTGCCGTTTTCCGACCCGCTGGCTGATGGCATCGTCAACCAACTTGCGGCGGAGCGCGCGCTCAAGGGCGGCATGACCACCGGCCGCGCCCTCGATTTAATCCGCGCCTTCCGCTCCACCCACCAAACACCGATCGTCCTTTTCACCTATCTGAATCCCGTGTTCCGTTATGGTTTTGAAAAATTTCACCTCGATGCGGCCGCCGCCGGTGCCGATGGCATCTTACTGTTAGACCTGCCGCCTGACGAGGCAGCACTCAACCCGGACCTCGCGATCGGCGCGGGACTCAAGCACATCCGGTTGATCGCCCCGACCACCCCGCCAGCCCGCGTGAAACTGCTCGCCCGCTCGTCAGAGGGCTTCATCTACGCGCTGTCGCGCACCGGCGTGACCGGCGCGCATGGCGCGCCAGCAGACAACATCGCCGAATTTGTTGCTTCCATCAAAGCGCACACGGATGTGCCCGTCTGCGTCGGCTTCGGCATCAGCACGCCCGCGCAGGCCGCGATGGTCGCCATGGCCGCCGATGGGGTGATTGTCGGGTCCGCCATCGTCAGGCAGATTGAACTCCATCAGAACCACCCCGCCGAGGCTGTTAGAGAATTCACCGCCCCGCTCATCGCAGCGGTGAAAAACAGATGCCTTGCCTGACATTTGCGTGGTGGCCACTGCCACTTGATTCCATTTGAAAAAACCACCAACACCCGTCCCGCCATGATCCCTCCACACATGTCCACCCCATCGCAAAATCCATTTCAATCAACGGACGGGCCGCCACTGCCCGCGAAACCTGTTCGAATCCGTCGGCGAGCTCTGCAATCGATCTTGGCTGTCTGCCTGCCTGTATTCTGCCTCACAGAGGCCGCCGCCGCTGATGTGGACCTGAATCTCATCCCGTGGCCGAAGTCGCTCGAGTGTTCTCCCAGTGGCATGACCTTGGGTGTGAAGAGTCGCATCCGCTTTGCTGACGCATCGCTAGAAGCACTCGCCAAGGTAGTCTCCAATGAGATTTTTCTCGTGACAGGCATCCGCATTCCCGTTTCTAACGGCAACGTCGGCGCAGGGGATATCGGCCTGCAACTCGACCCCCAACTCAAAGGAGAAGCCTATCACCTGAAAATCACCGATCGCGCGGTGGTCCGCGGCAGCAACTATCAGGCAGTCGCTCTCGGGTCGGTCACCATCGAACAGGCGCTCAAGCTCACCGGCGCGACGCCGACACTGCCGTGCATCACCGTGAGCGACCAACCGGACTACCCGATGCGCGCCCTCCAAATGTGTATCAAACACCAGGTCCACCAAATTTCCAAAATCAAGCAGGGCGTCGACCTCTGCCGACTCTACAAACTGAATACTCTGGCGCTCCACGCCAGCAACTATCAGATGCTCTGGATGCTGTGCCCCGCCTTCCGCGACAATCCACTGCCAAAAGGCGGGGCGGACGGGGGCCAAACCTATTCCCCCGAAGAAATGAAGGATCTGGTCGAATACGCCCGCCAGCGTGGCGTGGCAATCCTTCCCGAATGGGGCCCTGCGGATTTTGCCATGCCGGGTGAAATGATGCAATGGTTCTATAAAGCCTGCCAATTCGGTGACTACAAATCGTTCGATCCCGCCAAGGAAACACTGTTAGACAACCCGAAGTTTTGGGCGGCCATCAATGGATTGAGCCAACAAATGGCGCAGATCTTTTCGACTTCTGAATACATCCATGTGGGCGCGCTGGATGGCGAAACCGGCCATTGGCAAACCGAGCCGGACAAGCAGTTCATGAAATCGAACCAGCTCAGAAGTTCGGGCGACGTCTGGGCCTGGCTGCTGAAGCGCTTGTATGAGATCAATCTGAAACACGGGAAACAAACCATGGCCTTTGAAGGCATCAGCCGCGACGCCGCAGCCCACGTTCAACTCCCGAAGGATGTCGCGTTCTTCGCCTATCAGACATGGTATTATCCATCGAATGAAATGCTCGCCGATGGCTACCGTGTGCTCAATGCCGCGTGGCGGCCGCTCTATACCTGCGGCGGTTATCCGGCCCGCGAAATTTATGCTTGGAGTCCTCGGATCGTGCGCCACAACGGCGATTCGAAAATCGACATCCACCTGCCTGCGAGCGAGCGTTTCCTTGGCCCGTTGTTGTCCACTTGGGAGGGTTCCGAGATTGGTCATTTGGAGGTGCTCACAGACCGCGGTGCCGCAATGGCGGAACGCTGCTGGAATGAAAACGCCGGAAAATCATGGAAGGATTTCTCGCGCCGCCTCATTCCAACCGTGTCACAATTGCAGGCGATCCAATTCCCCATGGGCATCACCTTGGACGGCCTGATCGCTGACACCGCCTTTCTGCCGATGGATCACCGGTGGCATGCGGGAACGGCCTGCTTTGCCGACAAGCTGACATTGACGATGCAACCGCGGCTTGCTGACGTGAAGATTTATTACACCCTCCAGGATCCTTACTTCATCTGGAACCCTGACCGCCCCGGCCCCGCCAATCCAAAAGCGATACTCTATCAGAAACCCATTTCCTTCACAAGCAGCCCTGGCATCTTTCGCGCCCAATGCTTTGATGCTTCCGGACAAGCTGTGGGCGGCGAATACGTCAAGATCCTCCAACAACAGCCCATCCTGATCCAAGTCGACGGGGCCGATGAAACATACGACTCATGGGGGCGCGTCCAACCCCGTTTATTCAGCCGCAAGGCAGTGGTGAAATTTTCCACTCCCAGCGGCGAGCCACTCCGCTACCGCACCACCGCACCCAAGGCCCAACCGCCCACACCGGATTTGGAATACACCGGCCCGATCACCATTCACCGCAGCACCACATTCTGGGTTGGCAAAGGCAAGGACGGCTATCAACTCACCACCACGGTGAATGACGACGGATTCAAGACGAACCTCCTGACCATGGACCGAGTTAAAATCACCGCGGAAGCCAAAACGCAAATCGGGGATCCCAATCTCGTCTGCGACGGCTTCGCCAACAATCCTGATAACCATTGGAATGGCATCGGCGACGCGCAACTCACCATCGAAATGGCTGTGCCCCGAATCATCAACGAGCTTCAAGTGTTTTGCTGGTGGAGCGACGGGCGGGCGTATCGCTACACCATCGAATCCTCCGAAGACGGCAAAACATGGAAACCGCTGGTGGACCACAGCAAAAACGACAAGCCGTCGGGCCCCGAAGGATACACCCACAAATTCGACCCCATCTCCGCCAGGTTTCTCCGGATCAAGCCGCTCGGTAACACGACCAACAACCACGGCCACCTCAGCGAAATCTGCGCGTTCGGTCCCTAACAAAACGTGGCTGGATCACGAGCATGCCGCCTCGGCGATGATCCGCACCTCCGCAAAGGAAAAATCCGCAAATAACCCAAAGGCATCGTGACGGGTCAGCCGGGCACGGGTGCTTGCGGGACTCGACAGGCCACACAGAAACCGGCAGAGCTGCAGCGTGGTGCCGAGCGCCGCATGTTTTTCATCGACCAATTTCCGAACGGCGCCGAGTTCCTCGTCGGTCGGTCGGCGGGATGACCGCCGTTGCACAGTCGCTGCCGGAACTCCGCGGCAACGATCGCAGTGGCCACACGGGACTTCCAATGTCTCGCCGAAGTGACGAGTGAGATAACCCGTGAGACAACCCGGATGCGATGACCACTCTAACACCTGAGAGAGTCGACCAAGATCCGCCGATTCGCGGCTTTGGAATTTTGTGACAAATCGGGCAATCAGCGCGTTGAGATCGCCGGGGGACTTTTTCAATAGATACCCGTGGCGCACCCCGGAAACACCCAGCACAATATCACCAGCAGCCTGAAGCCCGCCCAAGACGGCCACAATCTTCTCGCGGGTGCAGTGGAGAGTTCCCGCGAGCACGGCCGGCTCAAAATGCAACCATGCACGTTTCATCTCGCCCGATTCTAACAGTTGCTGAATGAACTTCCGCTCACGAGCCGGCCTGCCAGACAAAACCCTCTCCAGCGTGACCAATAACTTCACCCGGTATGTCGAATAAAAACTCCCTGTCGCCTCAATAATCCCGTCAATCTCCAAATACGCCATCACCGTGGCAATCACGCCCGGACGAATGTCGCACACGGTCGATAAATCATACGGTGACACATCAAAAACCGAACCGAGCCGCAGCACCCTGTCTAGCAGGTTTCCAAGCGCACCCGGCGAGGGCGTGTCCGCATGAACGAAATTCTCAAGAACTGTGAGATCATCGGCACAGGCAAGCATCTCGCACACGGCGGGTTTCCCATCGCGGCCGGCACGGCCGATCTCCTGAGTGTGATTTTCAAGGCTCTTCGGCAGATTGTAATGAATGACGGCGCGAATGTCCGGTTTGTCGATACCCATGCCGAAGGCAATGGTGGCCACAATGATGCGGATGTCACCGGCCATGAACGCGCCCTGCGTATCCGCACGACAATCATCCGGCAATCCGGCATGATAGGCGCGGGCGGAGAACCCGGACTTCGCCAAATACGTGGCCACCTCCTCGGCGGTTTCCTGCCGTGTGACATAAACAATCGCCGAACCATCAACGGCCTTCAGTTTTTCTAACAACAACAACTTCCGCGCGTCTGCCGCACATGGAGTGACACGAAGATCGAGATTCGGCCTGTGAAAGCTCAATTGGATATGGTCGGCGGCGGCAATATGAAAATGCTTTCGTATTTCGCGGGCGACCACGGGCGTGGCCGTGGCAGTCAGGGCGAGCACCCGCGGAATCCTGAGCTGACGGCAGAGCTTGGCGAGTTTCAGGTAGTCCGGCCGGAAATTGTGGCCCCATTCTGAGATGCAATGCGCTTCATCGATGGCCGCAAGCTGGATTGGCAGGCGTTTGACGCGCTCACGGAAGGCATCGTTAGAAAACCGCTCGGGTGCGATGTAGAGCAGTTTCACCGAGCCTTCCTCCAATCGCTCGTAAAGCGCGCGCAATCCGTCCGCATCCACGGTTGAGTCCAGCCGAGCGGCGGAAATCCCGCGCGCGCAAAGCGCATCGACCTGGTCTTTCATCAAGGCGATGAGCGGGGACACGACGAGCGTGATGCCATCCAATAGCAGTGCCGGCAATTGATAGCACAGCGATTTCCCGCCGCCCGTCGGAAAGACCGCAAGCGCTGAGCGACCTTCTAACAATGCGCGAATCACCGGTTCCTGGCCTTCACGAAAAGCGCCGTGACCGAAATGAGTGCGGAGGGTTTGCAGCACGCTGCGAGTTTCAGACCGGCTGCCCGCCTAGGCAAGCCGGAAGAACCATACCTGCCACAAGGCCCGGCAATCAACCCGATCTCGATAATGAACATGCAGGGAATCAACGATCAGGCGTTCCGGGAAAAAACCCGCGTTGCTTCGCAGAGATTGGCATGATGAGTTCCTCCATCACGAGGAGCATATCCTCCCAGAGCTGGCGCTTGTAAGTGAGCTCCGCATTGCTGTTCAGCAGGGCCGCAGGATGATGAGTGACTCGAACCGGGATGCCGTCGAAGGAATACCACGAGCCGCGCATCTCCGCCACGGTGCCGGAAATCCCTAACAACCCCTCCGCAGCGGCGCTGCCAAAGGCGACGATGCAGCCCGGACGGACAATGCCGATTTCCGCGCGAAGCAGCGGCAAAAAAACCGCCATTTCCTCGGGTCTGGCTTTCCGGTCGTTCGTCGCCTGGCGGGCAGTCATCGGACGGAATTTCACGATGTGAGAAAGATAGACATCGCCACGCGTCAGGCGCATGGCGTTGAGGATGGCATCCAGCTTCTGACCCGATAACCCGGCAAATGGCTCACCTTTTTTTTCCTCCTCATGCCCCGGGGCATCTCCTAGCAGCATGAGCCGCGCATCCGGATCACCCGTGGAAAAAACCAGCGTTCCTCGCAGCGTGCCGAGCGCACGCACCGGCTCCCAATGATTCATGAGTTGCCGGAGCGAGGCCAGACGCTCCGCCTTCGAGCCACCCTCAACGGTCACAGAGGACAATACCACATCACTTGAGGGGCCTTTCTCGGCGGACTTCGGGGTGGGGCCCAAATCCTCGCCTGCACCCGGCACAGCTGCGGTGGTGATGGCGCGGGTGCGTCGATACCAGACACGCAATGCATCCCGCACCTCCTGGTCCAGATAGATATGCGTCACTCCACGCTCTCTCTCGGATTTCAAAAAATCAATGACGGCATCGGCACGACGAATCATGTGGCGGTGTTAGCGGGTTTGACGGTTCTGACGGGATATAATGAGTGAGGAAACCACCCCACAGCCCAACACAATCCCAAATAAAATCAAAGCACAGTATTGCCGGGTGTCGATCTCGTGATCCGGTTCCTCAAATTTCTGGCCAGGCACCCGTGACGTTTTCGCCCACGGCAATGGCTGGGTGAGCGCGTGAAAAACGGTTCGGAATTCCTTGCTTCGGTAGTCATTCCGGAAAATTTCGGCCTCTCGAACTAACAGATCAATCCGCTCATTGACAAAAAATTCGGAGGCTGGACGCGCCTTGGGATCGTCGTCCGGCCAAACCTTCATCGTCTCCACCTCAATTCGGCTGCCCGAGCTCGAAATCCGCCGGATTCGGGAAACGAGCGCGGCAGCCTCCTCCTTGTTAGAGGCACCCGCAGCGAGAAGGCGCCGGAGCCCCTCCTTGGCAAGATCAAAGCGGTCCTCAGTCTTGGCATTCATCGGGGCTGCAAGATGGCGCACCCGATCAATCCTCCGCTGAAGGCGGAGGCGCTCCACTTCAAACGGATTGTCCACTGCCTGGGCCACGACCATGGCCTCGTAGGCATAGCGAAGCGGCATGATCGCGGCAGGCACCGGCACGCCGCCACGTTCGCGGATATCGGTGGCGTTTTGAAACAGACCACGGTTCATTTCCCGATACGGGACCAAGGCACCTGCAAGCAGCATTTGAGGAACTAACAATAATGGCACCGATGTCAGCGCGGCCCGCTCGGTTTTGACAACCGATGAAACCACCAGCGCCATCGCGGTGCCTGTCCAGGCCGTGAGCGTCATCCATAACCAGTGATTCAATAGCATTCCTTCAATTTCCAAAAAATAGTTACCCACTATCAGATAGGTAAAACACTGGACCGCCGCAACCAATCCGAGCGCCGAGAACTTGGCCGCCACATAGGACGCGGCACCCGGCTGGCAATTGCGCTCACGACGCAATATCGGCCGGTCACGCAGCACCTCGGTGGCCGAGTTGGTCAGGCCCAAAAACATGGCCACCGTCGTGCTGAGAAACAAATAGGCGGGGATATGCAGTGCCGTGGCGAACTCATACGCGCCCTTGGGTGACGACCTCAGGGTGTTCGAGATCAAGGCGGCCAATAGCGGTGCCTCGAGGCAGGTGCTGTAAAGCGTTCCGCGGTTCCGAAGTTTTGATAGGAGAGAACGCAAAAAATGCGTGGCAAACACGGCGATCACCGCATGCAATCGGCGCGCGGGTTTGGGTGGCAATGGCAGCCGCTCCCCAGCCTTGGAATCGCCTAACCGGGAAATCGGACCACCTCCTAACTGCAAGGACTGCATCAGGTCCGCGCTTTCAAATCGTTCCTGCCAGAACGACGACGGAAACCGCCTGGCCGCTCCGGTGTTAGAACCGCCGCCGATCACGCTGAGCGGAGTCTCGAGCACGTCAAAGACAAAGTCCGCGCCGAGCGGAGACTTCGACGTGACGGACGGGTGGGTGATGCCAAGCTCCTCACACGCAGAACGGAAGTAGCCGACCATGGCCGCAGGGGTGCCGAAATACGCGAGACGCCCGCCACTATCGAGCAGAAGCACCTTGTCAAACAAGCGCAGCACGGGCGCACCCGGGCGATGCAGTGTGGCGATCACGATTTTTTCGCGCGCCAGCGATCGCAGGGTTTCGGCGACATGTTCCGAGTCCTTTGAGGACAAGCCGGAAATCGGCTCGTCAAACAAAAACACCTCGGCCCGGCTGCCAAGATCCACCCCGAGATTCAGACGGCTGCGCTCGCCACTCGAAAGCGTCTTGTCTCCGGGCGAACCCACCTTGCGGCGGGCAATGGATTGCAGGCCGAGTTCCGCAAGCATGCTGTCCACGCGTCGCTCGTGCTCCGCAAGAGAAAGCGCCGGGCGGCGAATGGTGACGGCATGTCGCAGGTGTTCGCGCACGGTGAGCTGCGGGCTAAGCGCC
>CAIYYV010000117.1 GCA_903930425.1 Akkermansiaceae bacterium
AAATTGGCGTTTTATCAGGCATTCCCGACCATGGGGAGTGATAAAGTGTGTTGAGTTTTCCATCAATCGTGTTTTCGGCATTTTCTCCGCCTTGGAATTTGTCAGCGGGTTTCAGACTTGCCGATGTGATTTTGATTCTTTTGTCTTTTGGAAAAGAAGAGACCGATGCCGGTGTGTAATCATTGACTGAAGTTTTCGATAACTCAGCATTTGAGGCTTGGGCTAAAAAAATCCAAAGGACGAATAAAACACGGGTGGCGCGTGGAATGGCTTTCATGATGTGGTGGAATTGAAGAGTATGATGTGAGGTGCTCACCAATCCGCCATGGGCGTTGGCGTGATTTCAGGGGTGCCGGAGGTTTCGGTTCCTGGGGTGAGATGCACGACGAGGCGCTGGGAAGATCGGGCAGGGAGGACGACTTCAAATCCGATCAACAACGAGCCCTCATTGCGGGCATCAAAGTCACGGGGAGGCGGATCCGTGGGCCAAATGCGGACTTGCATGCCTGTGGGTTCGATCACCCGGAACGTCAGGCGTTTCCCCTGTTGGCTCAGGGTTGCGACGCCGGGGCCATCGACCGCCACCGCGGCCTTGGTGACCATGGCCCAGCGCACGGTGACGGGGTGATCGGGCGCGGTGATTTCATCCTGCACGAGCACGCTGCGGTCGGACATCAGTGAGATGCCGCGCCAGGCTTTTTCTAACTGACCACGATAGAGGCTGCTGGTGTCGAAGACCGTGCGTCCGACGCGAGAGTGCACGATAGGCGCGCTGCCGTCGACCCTTTGCAGCTGACCATCGACCGTTAGGATATTGTGGCTGAAGGGGCCGATGCGAAAAACCTGCCAGCGCTGGGAATCTTGTCTGCGGTTCCAAAGGTCGACCTTTTTGGATTCGAGCGAATGGTAATCCTGCATTCCGAGGTCTTCGGCCCAGCGCAAGCCGTCGGCATCCATGACGAAGGTGCCGACATCCATGTGGCCATGATTGACGGATGGTGAGCCGCCTTTCATGCCGATGAACGTGGCGTCGCGCGTCCAGCCGCTGCGATGCAGGCCGACCGGGTTGGGTCCGCCGCCGGACCAGGAGCAGGCTGTCGGTTGGACTGGTGGATCCGGAAGGGGTTGAGTCCAGGCTAACAAGAGCGGAAGAAACCGGTGAGTGAGTGGGGGCGGCTTGTTGCCTGCCGTCGCGATTTTGTCTGATAGATCGTTCAACGCATTCCATAACAGATAGGGATCGTTGCGGCGATTCGCAAACCAGAAGAATGCCGGTTGGAACTCGGCCGATGGAAAGCAGTCGGAATAATTGAAGCAGCGGTTAGACGGGCCGGTGGTGTGCAGCATGTAATCTGCCGAGGCAAGGAAGCCCGCTTGTTTGGAGAGGCCGAAATCGCTGCCCATGGCGGTTTCCAAGGCGGCGATGAGGAGGACGTTGTAGGTGGTGCCATAGCCCCAATAGCTGGCGGATTCGGGGTAAGCGCCGTCCGGGGCATACTGGCCCATTGCCAGAGGAATGGTGGTGATAGCGCGATGGATTGACTCCGTGCTCAAGGTGCCGCCGTCATTGCCCACAGCCAAAGCACCCAAGGCGATGCCGCCATTGCAGACTTGGTTCCAGTTGTCTGTGATGCGCGACCAGCCATGGATGGTGTGAGCGGGCGTGAGTGCCTTGTCGATGATGGCTTTGGAGATGGTGGCGCGGCTCTCGCGATCGAGTCCCTGATAGAGCCAGTCATAGCCGATGGCCATGGCCGCAGAGGCCTCGGCGACATCGAGGAAATGCGATGGATTCCAATCATCGAAGGCCGCCACGGCTAACAATTCATCCTTGGTGCGATTGAGGAACCGATCCTCGCCCGTCATGCGCCAGGCATAGGCACCGAACATGACGCGTTCGACAACGCTGCGCGAAACCCCGAGCAGGCGCTTGCCGGTGAGCACCCGCGACGACGGTTTGGTTTGGAGCAAGGCTTCGGCGTGGGAGAGGATCGAGCGGTGCACGGCGGCGATGAGCGGTTCGCGATCTATCCGCAGCTTGAGTGCGGCTTCTGCGGAGCGCGGGAAAAACAAGCGTGGATGGTCCGGCAGTGAGTCGATGCGCGAGGAAATTTCAGCCAGATCCACCGCCGCCAATGGACATGAGAAGCAGATCAAGGTGGCAAGGGTGCGCAGGCATTGGGGAATCATGATGAGATAGCGTGATGAATGCATTGTAGGATGGCCAGATTTACTTTGTGGAGTGGGTAAAATGCGGGGAAACATGTGATCATTGCGCATCCTGAGCACGGATGGCTAGTCTTGTTATTTTCCTTCAAGCACCAGCACCCAGTCGGCGTCGCCGTCGGCGTTTTTTCCGGGCGGGGAGAATTCGCGAGAATCATTGTTAGAAAATGGCGTGCCCTGGATGTCTGACAAAACCCCTCGGGTGGGATCGAACCAGCGCGCGGCAACGGGTGCGGTGAATTTGCCGAGGTTCGCGATGAGGGTTTGTCCCTTGGCGGCATAGGCGAGTGCGCAATTTCCGCTGGGTGTGGTGGCGGCGGAGGTGGCGCCGGTAAAGATCGAGGAGGTTGGGGAGAGTTGATTCCAGGGCAGGGTGAGCAGGAATTTTTTGGCGTATGAGAGTTGGGTGGAGCCGGGCAGGTTCATGGCGGTCTGCCACGGGGTGTTTCCCCAGTTCCTGCCGCTGGGGGATTTGCCGAAGGGTTTATCTGTTAGATTGACTTGCCAGACGCCGTTGACGCCGTAGGTATGGCCGGCGCATCCGCTGTTGAGCAGGTGGGCCCAGAATGCTTCGCGGGCGTTGCGGGCGTGGAGCATGGGTTTGATTTCGAGCGCCTCGTAGCGGGATTCTCCGCAGACAACGGGCATGGTTGGCGGGCGGTTCCAGGCCTCTGTCGCCATGGCCGCGTGGTGTTCGGTGGGGCTTCCATGGCCGGTTTGTTGCATTTCAAAGTCGAGCAGTGTGGGGTCGAGCACTTCGTCGCGCGCGTTGCTTCGCGGGTGGGTGGTGATGAGGCGTTTGAAGGGATCGGTGGCGCGGATCGAGCGGATCACCTCGGTCCACTCACGGCGGAGTTGTTGGGTTTCTGCCGGCTTGTTAGATGATAGATACCATGGCATTGCCTGTTCGCCGGACGCGCACCAGACGACGGGAAGGGCTCCCCAGCGAGCGATGATATAGCGCCAATGTTGTTTCATTTTTTCGGTACCGAGCCATGGCAGGTGGTAGCCCCAGCCTCCGAGGATGCAGGGCATCATTCCTTGTTCGACGAGGTGAAGGATGCGTCGGTCGGCGGCGTCGAAGTATTCGGGTCGGATGTGTGGGTAGTTGGGTTCCCACGGGAGGCCGGCGTCGCCCTCGGCGCGTTGATCGAATGCGGGCGAGTCCGGGAAGAGACCGGCGACGATTTGGATGACGGTGAATCCCTTATTGCGGCGGTTGGCGGCGAGTTGTTGGAAATCGTCTGGCCACGTGAGTCGTTTCGAGAGGCCCATCCACCAGGTATCGCCGAGCCAGAAAAACGGCGTGCCGTCCGCGTGGGAGAAATGGCGGTGGTCATCGGCGATGCGGAGCGGGCCGTGGAGAAACAGCGGGTTGGTGCCGGTGTAGGGGGTGATGAGGATTACGCCGGTGATGTCGTGGAGAGTGGCGTTTTGGGTGTCGCTGCAGACGGTTCGGTAGGGATGGATTCCTGTGAGTCCTGAGGCATAACGGACGTGCCAAGTATTGCCGCCCGCCCAAAATGCCGGCACGCGCAGGGAGCAATTGTTAGGGGGTGAAAACACGACATCGAGGATGACTTCATTGAACGGGTCCGCATAGGACTTGGTGGACACGAAGGTGACTTCGGTCATGCGGTGGGTTTCCACGGTGGGGGTGGCGGCGTTCGTGAAAGACGCGAATGCGGCAAGACAGATGCAGGCAGGAATGAGGGCGCGGCGCGTTGGGGGGGGCATGGGCTGGAGGGTTACTTCATACGGAAATCGATTTGGCGGGGTGGCGGGAATTTTTGGATCAAGTCTTTTTGTTCGGAGTCGACGAGTTTTCGGTTCAGTTGTTGTTCGGCTTCCTGGAGGTATGAGGCGAACCAGAGTTCGGTCAGGCTGATTTCGCCCTCGCGGATGGTGGAGAACTCTCTGTCTAACAATTTTCGGACATCGTCGTAGCGATGTTCGGTGAGGGCGATTTTTGCGGAGACAAGGAGGATGCGTTCGTGTTGGGCAACGGGATCGGGCAGTGAGTTGACGAATTTTGTGAGGGAGGTGTTTCGTTGATGGCGGAGGAGGAACGTGCAGATTTCGACTGCGAGTTCCGGGTTCTTTTGGCTGAGTGACCACGCGTGTTGGTAGGTGGATTCGGCGTCGTCGGTTTGGCCGTTGTGATCCATGATCAATGCGAGGCAGCGATGGGCCATGGCGTTGTTTTTGAGGGCGATGGAGGCTGAGAATTGTTCGCGGGCGGCGTCGAACTTTTCTTGTTCGAGCAATGAGATGCCGAGGTGGAGGTGGTGGAGCCAGGTGGGGCCGTGCTTGCTGGCGGACTCGCGGAGCACGGTGGTCCAGGGTACGGAAACATTGAAGCTTTTGGGAAAGGAGGCGAGCGATTGGGTTGAGAACGTTCCGTCTGTTAGAAGTTCCTGCCACGGTTGTTCGGAGTCATTTGATCCGCGATCGAAGCGCAGGCCCTTGCTGATTTTTTGGCCGGTTCGTTGTTCATAGAGGTTTCCCCAGCCGGTGCCGGGATGCAAGAGGGACTGGATGGGCGTGTCGGCCAGTGACGCGAGAAACCCATTGATGGACTCGACGGATTCGGCCGGCACTTGTGTGTTGATGACGGAGCCGGCGGCGGCTGCCGCCGCCGGGTAATCCGGGTTTTGGGATTTTTTTGCATCCATGGCGAACGGGCTGAGGCACTCGGTCCATTCGAGGGTGGTGCCCGCTTTGATCGGGCGGGTTTGGAGTTGGGTGGCGGTGACGCCGCCTTGGATTTCGAGGTAATCGCCCTTGCCGGTTTCTGATAGAAAATCCATCCACCGTTGGCCGCCGCGGCTATTTCCCCAGGTGAAGAATTTTCGTCCGAAGAGGGTAGAGGTTGAAACATGGCAGAGGCCGAGGCCATGGGCGTCAATGCAGGCTGACCACGGTCGCTGGCTATCAGGTTTGCGGAAGAAGATGGATTTTGCGTAGGGGTAGTTTGACGGATAGCTGCCGTCGAAGCCGTCGAACACGGGGAAGGGGAGTCGTGCGTTTCCGGTGTCCTCATGCGAGAGGACGTAGTCGGCGGGTGAGAGCACGCGGGTTTCCCGGGTGAGGGGCACGGCGATGTTTGACCACCAGTAGAAATTGATATCGTGGGGATTCGGGTTGGTGGCTTTGACGTGGATCCAGAGCCGGGCGTCGTCTTGGGGGAGGAAGACGTCGACCTGCCAGGCGGTTTCGAGCGCGCGGTCGAATTCGTAGAGGCGGAGCAAGGGGCCGCGCGGGGTATCGATGGATCCGGCGAAGACGGGGCTGCAGGTGAGCAGGCTGTGGCCAAACAGCGGGCCGTTCCATTCGACACCGCCGGAAAACCACGCGTTGCGGATGGCGAGGTTGGCGAATTGGACGACCGGGTTATCAAAGAGCAGTTCGCGTTGACGGTGTTTATCGTAGAGGGAGATCATGCGTCCGCCTAACGACGGATAGAAAGTGGCCCGGAGCGCCGCGTTTTCTAACAAAATTGTCGGGATTTGGTTTGATTGGCGTTGTCTCGAGTAGTGATCCTGGATGAGGTAGGGGAGGGAAGGGACGGCGGTGTGAGAGAGCAGGCCCTTGCGGTCGTCGTCGGTGAGATCGGGGGTGGCGATGACCGGTGATTGGGGGAGTTGGAAGCGGAACTGAGGCCACGGGTTTGGGGATTCTAACGGAGCGATCGGGAGAGTGCGCGAGCCGGTGGTGATTTGGGTTGTCGGGGTGACGGTGGCATTGGTGCGGGCCGGGTTGAGGATTCGGCAGACACGGAGCATGGACGGGGGGGGGAGCGGTCCGGTGCGCGGGGCGTCGCGGTTGGGCCCGAGGGTTTCCCAGCGGAGGACGTAGCGGGTGGCGGGGTGGTCGCTGGTGCCGGAATCCTCGGCCCATTTCACGATCAGGCCGGGGAAGGTGCCGGTGGATTTGGTGAGTTCGTCGGGGGTTTTGGTATTTTGCACGGTGCCGCTGGCGCGGAGTGTGAGCGGGTCGATTTTCCAGATGCCGTTGCCGAATTTCGAGTGCTGGAATGATTGGGTGAGTTGGCCGTTCGATTGAAGCTGGATGCCGCCGAGCACGATTTCGGCGATGAGGCATCCGCCGCCGCTGAAATTCCATGCGTATGGCCAATCGGTTGTCTGATAGAATTTCCAGGCGTTCTTTTCGATGCGGGCGGTCCACGGCTGGGTGTTGCCTGCCGCGTCGTTTTTGTGATAGCTGATAGTGGGGCGTCCTTGGAGGTCGAAGCCGATTTTCACATTGCAATTGATGATTCCGCCGCGGACCGGTACCGGGTCGACGATGGGGGAATTTGCGAGTGTGATCGGCAGAGGCAATGGTTTTCCGTCGGCACCCTGCCAGTGGATCAGATCCTTACTTCGTGCATAGCTCAAGTCATGGTTGGTCGCGCAGTCCGGCGTATCACGCCACACCCACGCGAGGTGGAAATAGCCGTCTGGCCCCCTGACCGGCCCGTCGAAATACGCGTTGCGGCGGCCTTCGCCGTCGGTCCATGGCCGGTCTAACAACCTCTTCCATGTGAGGGACGTGGGGTCATAGACATTGAGGATTTGATTGCCATTGCCGCTGCCGCCCGAGCGGTAGGTGAAGAGGAATTCATTTTGAGCCCCGCGAAAGAAGCGCGGGTAAGTCGTCATTTTTTCATCGGGGCCGACCATGGCATCGACTTTTTGGAAGGTGGATGCGTCGAGCGGTTTAGAGGTGCGGAAATACTTGAGTGGGACTGCGTGCATATCGCCGCTCAGGTGGAGGAAGCCGTTGTCATCGATGGCGAGTTCGATCGAGTTATGGCTATCCCAACTGGTGGTGATGGGCAGTCGGTGCAGGGTCCATGAAGATTCGTCGAGGTGGCGTTGTGCGACGGTCATCCGGCGCTCGGCATCATAGAACGCGACAAACTGGTAGGGCGCGTGGGTGAGCAAGGCGAAGCCCACCGGATGGCCGGCCCAGACGGGTGCGATATCCAGCGACTCAAGGGCGGTCGGGCGCGCTGCTTCGGCTGCGCTCGCAGTGGGCAGCGCCGAGATCAGCGCCGAGATGATGAGGCGGGAAACGAGGCGGGAGGCGACAGGCAATTTCATTTTGGGAGGGGTTTGGCGTCATTGATCCATGGGAAAGCGGCGATGCGGACGGTCGAACAGCCATAGGGAATGAGGCGAATGGTTTCCGTGACGGCGGCTTCGGGCATTGGGCGCGGGCTTGCCGGCAGCAGGCCGGCCGAGTTGTTCTCGATTTTCCAATCCGGCAGGCGCACGGCGGTGGTGTGGAGTTCTAACGGCGCGCCTGCTAGATTCCATGGATATTGTTTACCTGCGTCCGGCTGGCGGATCAATTTGAAATTTTGATCCGGTTGTTTGAGCAGGCTATCGAGGAGCGCGTAATTCCAGGCACTTGCGGGGCGGCACTCGAGTGCCCCACGCACATTCGGTGGCGCGGTGGGGTCTTTGGACGGGCGCGATTTTTCTTCCGTCCATGATTCCTCGACACGGAGTGCATAGAGAAGCGGTCCGCGTTCGATCGCCACATTTTGATTGTTGAGGAGTGATTTGCGGATGGTCATGGGCAGCACGAGATCGACGCGGTCGCCGTGTTTCCAGGTGCGTTGGATCACGGCGATGCTACCGGCTTTTGGTTGGGGTTCGGCCTTGCCATTGACGCGGATTTGGGCGGATTGGCACCATCCGGGGATGCGGAGGTGGAGTGGGAATGTGGTGGCGCTGGGCAATTCAAATGTGAAGCGCACGGTTTCATCGAACGGATAGAATGTTTCCTCGCGCACTTTGACGTTCACGCCGGCGACTTTCAGGGTGAGGCGGTTGGGTGCGTAAGTGAGGGCCGCGAGTCCGCCATCGGCGCTGGCCATCCAGAGGTGTTGGGTGAACTTTGGCCATCCTTGGTGGAGGTTGCAGGTGCAGCACGGGTATCCCTGCAGGAGGCCATACACAAGGCGCGCGCCGCCGTCGTTGAAAAACCCTCGGGTGCCCTTGGTCACCTGTACTTGGTTGACCTGTTGGAAATACTGGCGGCGCCGGTGGTCGTCCGTCGTTTGGGTGGGCAGCACGTTGAAGGCGGTTTTTTCTAACTGGTCGCCGAATTCGGCCGCGCCGGTGATTTCGAGCATTTTTTCGAGCGAGAACATCATTTCGACAGCAGAGCAGAGTTCGCTGCCGCGATCCGGGGTGGGTCCGTGCATGTGTTCATCGCCGCCATAGAGGCCGTGCGCCTGGCCCTGATAGATTTGGATATCAGCGAGGCCCTTGCGGGTGGCCGCGAGGTGTCGCGGGTCGCCATCCTGTTGGAACCGTATGAGCGGGGTTTTCATGGCCTGGGCGAGGTTGACGCAGTGGAACGCCGGTTTCCCGGGGCCCATGCGTTGCAGCACGTCGCCCTTTTCAAACCATTCGGTGACGGGGATGGTTTGTTGATAGATTTCATTGGCGAGATCGAGCAAATAGTCATGGCCGGTGATGTTATAGAACCAGAGGACGACCATGAGGTTATCGCCGCCGCGTTGGGCGGCCCACCACGATCCGCCTTTGGGGTTTTTTGGATGATGCAAGGGCACGTCCCCTGGAATCATCTTGAGTTGGTAGCGGAAATACTTATCTAACACCACAAGCACGCGCGGATCGCGGGTTGCGCCATAGTATTGTTGGAGAATTTTGAGCATCACCATGCGGGGCCACCAATCGTGGGCATTGCCGACTTGTGCGCCGGAAGGTGGCGGGGTTTTGCGCTCGGATTTGGGGATTTCGACCGGGCCGATGTAGCCGTCGTCGCGCTGGTGGGTGAGTGTCCACTCGATCCATTTTTGGGCTTTTGCCTGGAGCGGTTTGTCATCGAGCAGTTGGGCGAGGGGATACAGGCCGTCGATCCAATACGGTCCGCGCTCCCAGGTGTCGCCATCGCCGCCGAGCCAGCCGTTGCGGTCGCCGCAGACTTCGGGATACCATTCGTCGAGGTGGCCGCTCATGCCGGTGGCCATGCGTTGCAATTCTTCGCGGAGCCAGCCCTCGGGCCGGATCGTTCCGAGCGACAGTTCGGCGTAGGGTTTGGGTTTGAGTGGGGCGCGGTTGAATGACGGCGAGGACTCGGCGGCATGGGTGAGCGCGGCCAGCGCTGTGGTCACTAACATCGTCTGTAAAAACCTTGGGGATTGTGTGGAATTCATAAGATAATTGATAAGAGATTATGCCTCATCGGGCGTGAGCATCCATTCCCATGCGGCGCGGACATACCGCTCTTCAGTGCACGAAACTCGCGGGCCCGCGTTGTCGAATCGGGAGTCATTTTTGGATCGGGCCTCCGGGCAGGATGCCCGGGCCACCGTGGCGCGGGCATCTTGCCCGCCGCCTTGATTATCATCTGCTTTGACATCACGCGCGGTATCCATCCTGTGTCTCATTGCAGATGCCGGTTGTTCTGAACGTGGCTCCGGGCAGGAGGCCCGGGCCACCGTGGCGCGGGCATCTTGCCCGCCGCCTTGATTATCATCTGCTTTGACATCACGCGCGGTATCCATCCTGTGTCTCATTGCAGATGCC
>CAIYYV010000118.1 GCA_903930425.1 Akkermansiaceae bacterium
AGGAGGAGCAATCTGGAGGCTATCTTCAAAACCTCAACCCGGAACAGACTCTCGCCATTTTTCTCAGCACTCGCGCCGCATGCCTTCAAGCTGCCGGCAAATCCGCAGATGCCATTGCGGCGTCAGCAGCCGCGTTTCGTCTGGCTCCCAACCTAGGAGGCATTTGTCAGGCCTTGCGTCTCACGGTAGGCGGCTCTCCCGGGCCTGACCTTGCCGAACTCCAATATCAGCAATGGCTGGCCCGACAAAGTTCCATACCCGATCCCATGTACCCCACTCCACGCACCCAAGTTCCCATCGGCCAATTCTCCTCACAAATGCCCGGGATTCCTCAACCCGGAATCCCATTACTCCCGGTTTTCCCTAACCGGTCAACGCCCAATCCTCACATCCCGCGCTGAGCTACGTCCATCGCCACCAAACCATACACCATGAAACCATGTCATCCGCTCCTTAAGAGCCTGCTTCTGTTCGCGCTCCTCACCAACCTAGCCCACGCTTTCTACGATCCCGGCCAAGGACGCTGGTGTTCACGAGATCCGATTGAGGAACAAGGAGGGCCGAACCTGTATGGGTTCGTGGGGAATGATGGGGCGAACCGATGGGATATGTTAGGGCAGAAGGCGATTAAGAATCCTGGCAAGACCGGGGCGAAATACGCTTTCATCGTCAATGGCTTGGATTCGCTTAATGATTTAGAAGACCTTACTGATCAACCTCCGCGCAAGGGGGAGATTTGCGTTCAGGTTGGCCATGCTCTAAGCAGCTATAGTGGCCAATGTGCCACATGTTGCCAACTTCTTACATGCACACGGAAAGATGGTGTTACATACGATGCGGCTAGTTCAATAACATGGGTGCCGGGCGACGCTGTCGACGATGGAACACCTCGTGGCTTAATGATCGCAACAGGTTGGGTAAACGGAAAGTATCCAAGCAAGCCAACTGGAAATCACACGGCAATCTATTTGGGCCGCGGAAGCAGGCCTGGATTTATTAAGATTTTGTCCCAAAACGATGGGGGTGCTACACAGGGAATTAACGTCGGCGTTAATGAGTGGGCGTCCGCTGGATGGCACATAGTAACATCAGATATTCAACATGATTCCACGGCCACGAAATGCACAATTAAGAAGTGCACACCAGCTGGCGAAACGATTGAAGAGCTATCTTTTGAAGAATCTGTGACGCAATGGGGGAAATATTTTAGTGATGGCCAATAATTAAAAAATGACAAACCGATGAAATTAATTTTAACTCTGCTGCTAATGTTGAGCCTAGAAAGCTGCACCGTGAATTCGAGTGGCAGCCATATAGAATCATCAACACGATATCCTAACTTAGATCGTGCTGACATTGTAAACAAATGGGGCTACCCAGCTGAAGTGCTGCTCAAGGAACATGACCCAAAGTTAGGAAATTATATAGTGACTTGGATTTATTACATTCAAGATTCCGATGGATTGGTGTCCCCTGTATTCTATAATTTTAGACAGGGCAAACCGCTTTCTACAAATTCTTTCGTTGTACTGAAAGGTCGTTACCGGGTGATGGATACAGATAAGACCGAGGATCTAAGACTGATCTTGACCAAAAGGGCCGAAATCAAAAAGACATGGACTGTTTGGTCTGATTGAGAAAACTTGGGCCATGGACGGGGCCTTGCGCCATTGAATCGTGTCAGTTCTAGCGGATTCACATGTCATGTTAGTCCTTTGGTGGAATTGCCATCTTGTCATCATGTTATTGCAAGGCTCGCCTCCAGATCTGTTAGTTGTATTCCTGGCAAAGCTACTCCTTCAATCGCCCTTCCCTTCGCCCGGGAAGGGGGCTGACGCCCCATCCGCACCTGTCCGTGCATGAAGGAACCGGTTTTCAAGGGGATATCGTTCCAGCCTCGAAGGCGCAGGGTACTGCAGAAACCACGGTGGCCGTCGGGTTTAGTTGACCCATAACTGGGCGGCTACGTTGTCGGGTCTCCTCCAAGAGTGAAGGTCAGTTCGCTCATGCGCCGTAAGCGTCCTAAATTTGTCCCCCCGCCGCTGGCGCGACGGGCGGGACATTTTTTAGGCGACTTCCTGCGCCTGGACCCGGAGCGCGGCGGCGAAGCGGGCCGGAGTCAGTTCGGCGGCTTGTTCTGCGGTCGCATGGTGAGGCAGGCGCTTGATCACCTCGGTCAGGTACATCTCGGGGTCCAGGCCCTGGATTTTACAGTTGGCCATGAGCGTGTAGAACAGCGCGTTGTTGGTGCCCGCCTCGGCATTGCCGAAAAACATCCAGTTTTTGGCACCGAGTTTTGTCGGGCGGACCTTGTTTTCCGCTAGATTGTTATCGACCTCCAGACGGCCGTTTTCCAGACAGACAAAGAACTTGTCCCGTTGATTGATGGCGTAGGTGAGAGCCTCGCCTAACGGCCCGTGGGGCAATTGAGACATTCTGGCAGCAACAATCAGACGATAGAGTTCATCGGCGATGGGACGGGAGCGGGCACGGCGGATCAACTCACGGCAGGCGGGCGGTGCATTGGTCTTACGGGTCTCCTTCTCGATTCGGTAGATGTGCTGGATGAGTAGCAGTATGGGTAGCGTGATATCAGGAGCCAGATCCTTTGCCTCGACAAATTTGCGCCGGATGTGTGCAAGGCAACCGGCCAGGCGGATGGCCATAAAGCGCGCCGCGAGTGCCGAGTAAGCGCTGAAGCCATCACACTGGAGGGTCCCGGCGTAGCCGATGGTGCCGGTTTCCTCGTCATAGCCCAGAAAGTCTAGCAGGCAGTCGTGGCCGCGTCCGGTATGCCAGTCGTAATAGCACGTCCCTCCCAGGGGATCGTTGTAAATCCACAGGTATCCGAGCTTAGTTGAGCCATGGCCGGGTTTGAGATATTCGATGGGCGTTTCGTCCACTTGGAGTTCAGTGGCCTGGAGAACTTCGGCTTTGATCGCCATGCCCAGCGGATTGAGGTGCCCTGCGGTGGCATGGGTCCAGGCATTGATGGTCTGCCGCCCGATGTCCACATCGTATCGTCGTCGAAACCGGTTAGACTGGCGGTAATGCGGGAGGTGGTCCTCAAACTTATCCACGATGATCTGCGCGGCGAGTGCCGGTGCGCACAGCGTGCCGGGGATACTGGCAAGCGGGGCGGGAGCGATCACCGGCGGGAGAGCCTTGTCGGTCTTGTGGGCGAACTTCTCTCGGATCGTGCGTCTCCAGATCATCTCGGCTTTGATTACATCGAGTTCATCATGATGCTCCTCACCGATTTTTTCCCATTCGCCCGGGTTGGCTGTGACATCGTCCGGAGTTAGAACCGCTTCGATGATGATTTTTAGGTTCTTTGGAAAGCGGTCAGCCTTGGTGCGGCGGGTTTTTGCGGCGCTTGGTTTTTCCCCCTCCGGTGCGGATGTTTGGCCATCGCTTTGGTCCGGAGAGGGTGCCGGTTTTCCCAGCACCAACTCATCGAACATCAGTTGGAGTTGGGC
>CAIYYV010000119.1 GCA_903930425.1 Akkermansiaceae bacterium
AGAACCCCCACTCCAAGATGTTCGGTTGCAGTGTTTCCTTGAGAGATGGTTTTCGCATGCCTTGCCATGCACGCGAAAATACACAATTTCTCCTGACTGTCAACTTAAACTGACAGTATTGGGCGAGACGCCCACTCCCCTTGAGGCGGCCGTGCATCTGCTAGATCCTGGTCTGCCCGGAATGGCCATCCTTGAGGAACGCGGGCTTCAGCCCGCTTCTTCGATCCTTGAGGCGGCCGAGCATCTGCTAGATCCTGGCCCGCTTCGCTGCTTCTGATAGATTCCGTCTCAAACTTTCGATTTTTTCCCCTCGAAATGCTCTTCAATTTCCTCGAGTGTTTTTCCCTTGGTTTCTGGCAGGAAGAACGCGGCGGTGATGAAGTAAACCACGGTGCACCCGGCAAAGGCGAAAAACATCGTCGAGTATCCATATTTCCCGACCGTGGGGAGGAAGCACGCGGCAATGGCGGTGGACACCACCTGGTTGACGAGCAGGGCAATGCTCATGCCATTGGAACGGATACGGGTCGGCATGAGTTCCGATAGAGCGAGCCACACGCACACACCGGGACCCACCGCGAAAAACCCGATGAACACAAAAATGCACACCGCAATCGTCCAACCATTCGATTGACTCGGAATCGGCGTGATCAACGCGTTTTCAATCTTGAGTCCGGCATGGCGCGATCCCTCAAGATCGGCAAACGGGTTTTTGAAGAATGCATCGACGCCATTGCTTGGCAGGCTGTTATTGCGGCTGATTTTCAGTTTGGCGACTTTATCATCGGACCGGACCACATTGGTGGAGGACGTGAAATCGCCGCAGGAATAAATGATCGTCATGGTGGTGGGTTTCCCGGCGATCGCCTTGCCCGGTGCACCGGCAGTCGCGAGCAACTCGGCAGCCATGGCCTCATTGTATTTGATCTCCACCACCTGATCCTTGACCGATTGTTTCGTGCCATCCGCGAGAACCTTTTGAGCATCGATTTCCGTGACCTTCGCCTGCACGGCCTGCTTGCAATCCACCCGGAGTTTCTCGGTGTTATGGAAGAGGAAACCCACGGCTATCAATGACACAATGATTCCGGCACTTCCGATAGAAAGAAGGAACTTGCGGCCTTTCTTGTCCACTAGAGCCACCGCTCCCAATGTCATGGAAAAATTGACCAGCGTGAGAAACACATATCCCATGTGCGCCTGAGAATCGTTCAAGCCGGCTTGAATGAGAATCGTGGCATTGTAAGCAATGATCGAGTTGATACCGGTTGCTTGATTGCAGGCGAGAATGATGCAGGCCAGAACAAAAGGGACCACGTATTTCCGGGACAGCAACGAAGCGCCGCCCTTGCCGCCACCGGCAGATCCCACAGCGCTAGCGGATGCGGTGTCGCGCATTTCATGGATTTCCAAATCGGCTTGGGCGGGTTCACGCGAACGCAGCAACGCGGCACGGGCGGCCTCTAACTTGCCGCGTTTGAACAACCAGCGCGGCGATTCGCTGACCATGAATGCGCCCACGATGAACACCACGCCGGGCATCATGGAAACCCAGAAGATCCAACGCCAAGCATGATCCTTGGCGACGAAAAGTTCCATCTCAGTGCCGGTCTTTTCAATGCCACCGATCCAGATGCTGAAACCATAACCGATCAAGGCAGCCACGACGACCCCGAGCGTGAGCAACCATTGGAACACCCCCGTGCCCTTGCCGCGGTTGGCTGCGCCCAGACATTCTGCCAGGTAAAGTGGAATCACCACCCCGATCAAACCGGCACTCATTCCCTGCAGCAAACGCCCCATCACCAAAGGCCCAAACCCCTGAGCCAACGCAATCATCGGAATGCTCACCACAAAAAGAACCCCGCTGAAAATCATCATCGGCTTGCGGCCGAACCAATCAGAAAGCATCCCTGCAAACAGCGTGGAAATCACACTGCCCAATAACACGGCGGCCACAATGATGGATAACTGACCGGCGTTCAAATTGGAAGTGGCTTCCATGTAAGGCAGCGCGCCCGCAATGATGCCCACATCAATCCCATACAGCAGGCCGCCCAAGCCGGCGACAAGAAGGAGAAAACGATTGTAACGTTGAAGACTGGCCGGCAAAACGGATGGGGTGGTCATAATTTCGTTTGGAACGGCGGCATGATAGAAACCCCAACTGCCCCGACAA
>CAIYYV010000120.1 GCA_903930425.1 Akkermansiaceae bacterium
AGGACCAGCGATTATGGAGCCAGGAATTCCGGTGGGAATCGCCGGAGGATGCGGGACCGTGGTCTTGGCGCACCGGTGTGTTTTTCATGAACCAGGCGAGCAGCGGCGATGCGGCACGCGAATTTTACGGACCATTTGTTGGGGAGACGACCCGTTACGATCTCGATCAGTGGAATGCGGCTGTTTACGGGCGGGCATCCTATGCGTTGAACCCGCGCTTGAATTTGTTAGCCGGACTCCGGTTGGAGTATGTGGAATCCGAGATCGACCGCAGAAAAACAGTGGTGAATGCTTTTGGCCCGCCGCCGTCACAGCCCTTGCCGGTGCGTGATGAGGTGGGTGAATGGTATGGCTCGCCGGAAATTGGCGCGAGTTATGCATTGAGCGACACCACACGCTTGTTCGCACGCAGCGCGATCGGCATCAAGCCCGCCGGGTTTTCGGCCTATGCGGGCGATGCCGCCTCGGCGCGCTACAACGACGAGGTGGCGTGGACCAATGAACTGGGTGTGGAAATCGCATTGCCGGACCCGCATTTCACAGGTTCGTTGACGGGATACTGGAATCGGATCGACGACTATCAATTGAATCGTTCGGCAGTTTATCCATCGACTGATTATTATACTGTGAATGCCGGCAAGGTGACTTCATGGGGGCTCGAAACACAATTGCGGTGGCAACCGATGGACGGGTTGACCGTGCTGGGAAGCGCGGGCTATGTGAACGCGCAGTTTGATTCCTCGTCCGACGAGGGGAACTCGGTGCCCTTTGTGCCCGAGTTCACCGGAAGTCTGGGTGCCCGCTATGATTTTCAGAAGGGGTTTTACGTTCAATCCGCGTTGCGCGTGACGGGCACCACCTATTTCGACGAGGCGAACACCGATGTCTATCACCAAGGCTCGTATCTTTGCTGGGATGCCGAAATCGGCTACGCAGAGGATCGGTTTTCGGTAGCGTTTTACGCAAGGAACCTGCTCGATCGTGAATATTACACGTATATCAACCCTCAGATCGGGGCCGGTTCCCCTGGGGATCCTCAGGTTTTTGGAATCCGGGCGCGGCTAGATTTTTGAGGTTTGAGCGACAGGCGTTGTGGTGGATACAGTGACGCAATTATCGCAAACGCCAGATGTTTCATTCGATGGATTGCGGACTAGCATTCCTTGATGGCAACTTCATTCTGGGGTTGCCGGAAAAGTTTCGAAAGTTACGAAAGGATATTTCACATGAAAACCCACTCATATTTCCATGGACTCGCACTGCTTTGTGCGGGGCTGCTGGTATCGTGCGCGAATCCCAGAGCACTCACCAAAGTATCGGTTTCGACATCGCTTCAGACGGCCCCCGCATCCTCGTCGGCATCGCAGGTGTTTGAATCGGTCAACGCCTACCGTCGCAGTCAAGGTGCCAAAAATCTTGAGCGTCATGCGGGATTGGACCGTCTTGCGCAGCAGCACTGCGAATACCTGCGGCAAAACCGCGGGACATTTTCGCTGAATGGAAAGAACGTCAGTCACATGGGGTTTGAAGGGCGCGCCTTGGTTGCTCGCGAGCGATACCAGATGCAAAACATCAGCGAGAATGTAGCAGCCGCCAGCCATGCACGGGCAAATCCGGGCGCGGCGATCACGAGTCTCTGGCGTGGCTCCAAGGATCACCACAAAAACATGCTTGATACTTGGACTCACTCGGGTGTCGGAGTGGTGGTGGACTCGGACGGCATGGTGTTTGCCTCTCAACTTTTTGCCACGGTGAGTTATTCGCAGAGGGCGTTGCGCGAGAGATTCACTCGTTTTTGATTGATGCCAGACCTTTCGTTAGAAGCAATTCTTCACACGCAGGGCATCCAAAGGATTGCGGGCGTGGATGAGGCTGGGCGTGGTCCGCTTGCCGGTCCCGTCACGGCGGCGGCGGTGATTCTGCCGCGAGGATACGTCTGTCAGGGCCTCGATGATTCCAAGAAACTCAGCGCGTTGAAGCGTGATGTGCTTTATGACATTTTAACTCGGGATGAGGAGATTGAATGGGCCGTTGCGACCGCCTCATGTGAGGAAATCGACCGGATCAACATTTTGCAGGCGACGCATTTGGCGATGCGTCGCGCCGTGGAAGCGCTGGATCCGCAGCCCGGGCATTGTCTGATTGATGGTCTGCCGGTGCGAGGATTCCCATTCCCGCACGATGCCATCGTCAAGGGTGACGGACGATCCTTGTCCATCGCGGCGGCTAGCATTATCGCCAAAGTCACGCGTGACCGACTGATGCGGCACATTGACCACGAGTTTCCTCAATTCGGCTTTTCGAAGCACAAAGGATATGGCACCAAAGCGCATCTTGAAGCGCTTCGGGTTCACGGTCCTTGCTGCCATCATCGTCGCTCGTTTCAGCCGGTGGCTCAATTCGCCCTGCCGCTTGACCGGGGTGGACGGGACCATTCGTGACCGCGCATGGATCGGCGATTATGGAGAACGGGTGGCGACCGACTGGTTGCGGAGTCAGGGATGCAAGGTGTTGGCGCGCAATTTCAAGGGACCGCACGGCGGCGAGGTGGACCTCATCGCAAGGGCGGGAAAACTGCTGCTTTTTGTCGAAGTCAAGACGCGGCGCGAAGGCACACACATTCGTCCATTCGATGCGGTGGACCACCCCAAACGGCGACTCATTGAACGCGGCGCGAACGCCTGGTTGAAGCGACTCGGCACACGCGCGCTTCCGTGGCGTTTTGATGTCATCGAGGTCTACCTCGAAGAGGGGAGCAAACCTCGACTGAACCACGTGCGGGATGCATTTTAGTACGATTCATCCCCGCGCAAGTGATTTCTCGATAGAAGGAGTCTCCTTTTATTTCTTTTATTTAGGAAAATGCATCTTGGCCGTGGCGGTTTCGTGATTCAGGCTGTGCTCAGTGAATGTGCGGGTATTGATCGATGGTCCATCGGAGTTGGTTTTTGACTATGCGGTGCCGCAGGGGTTGCATGTGAGTGCGGGGTGCAGGGTTCGGGTTCCATTGCGTCGCAAATCGGCGACGGGCACGGTGCTCTGCGTGGTGGACGAGGCGCCGATGGATTTCGCGTTGCGGCAACTGGAATGTTTGATGGACCCTGAGCCATTGATCACGCCGGTGCTCTTGCGCACCGGGCAATGGATCGCGGACTACTATGGATGCGGGATTGAAACTGTGATCCGCTCGCTCCTGCCGGAGGCCGTGCGCTCTGAACAAAACTCAGCAAAAACCCGGCGGATCGCCCGGCTCGACTCGGCGCCCGATCCGGAAATGCTGGCAAAACTCGCCAAACGCGCGCCGCGACAACACGCGATTCTATTGCAGCTTGCAGAGGCACCTGGGTATTCCCTTCCGCTCACGGATCTGGGTGACGGGTCATCCGCCGCGATCAAAACGATGGAGAAATCCGGTTTGTTGTGGCTTGAGACTGAAGCGGTTCGGCGTGATCCCGAAGCGGATGGGTCGGAAGAAGTGTTGGAGTCGCGGGCCTTGACGCTCAACGCAGACCAACAGCACGCGTTGGACGCGATCCTCGCCAGCCTTGAGAGTCCCGTCTCCAAGCCATTTTTATTGTTAGGGGTGACCGGTTCCGGGAAGACGGAGGTCTATCTGCAAGCCGCAAGTCATGTGTTGCATCTTGGAAAAACCGTGTTGGTTCTGGTGCCGGAGATCTCGCTCACGCCTCAAACCGTGAGGCGCTTCAAGGCGCGCTTCGCCGGCATTCAGGAACAAGTCGCCGTTCTTCATTCGAACCTCTCTCAAGGCGAGCGTTTTGACGAGTGGCACCGGATCCGGACCGGCGTGGCTCGCATTGTGATCGGTGCCCGATCTGCGGTGTTCGCTCCGCTGCCGGATCTCGGATTGATCCTCGTTGATGAGGAACATGAAAATACTTACAAACAGGAAAATGTGCCTCGTTACCACGGGCGCGATGTGGCCGTCCTGCGCGCCGCGTTTGAGAACTGTCCGATTGTGCTCGGATCCGCCACCCCATCGCTCGAGTCGTGGCACAACACGCAGTCCGGCAAATACACCTTGCTTCGGCTCGATGAACGCGCGGACAGTCAATCGATGCCGCTGGTGCGGATTGTGGACATGCGGTTAGAGGCGGCCAAGCACAAGGGTGCTCCATCGATTCTCTCTGACAAACTTCGAGTCGCCCTCGAACAGCGGCTTGAAAAAGGCGAACAATGCATCTTGTTTCTCAATCGGCGCGGCTTCGCCCGATCGCTGCAATGCCCGAAATGCGGTCACGTCTGCCAGTGCCCGCATTGCTCGGTTGCCCTCACTTATCACCGCACGGACGAACGCCTCGTCTGTCATGTATGCGGCCACCAGGCGATCGTGCCGCGCAAGTGTCCCTCGTGCAGAGATCCTTCCATCATCCTTCAGGGATATGGCACGCAGAAGGTTGAGGAATTGTTAGCCAAAGTGCTGCCGAAGGCGAAAATCGCGCGTATCGATGCCGATGCCATGCGTCGCAAGCACGCGTTGCGTGACACGCTCAACGCGTTCAAATCCCACAAGATCGACATTCTGATAGGCACGCAGATGATTGCCAAAGGGTTGCATTTCCCGAATGTCACGCTGGTCGGCATTCTGAATGCAGACCTCAGTCTGCACGTGCCGGATTTTCGTGCCGGTGAGCGCACGTTCCAGCTCATCACGCAGGTGGCGGGCCGCGCCGGCAGGGGCAAGCTCGAGGGCGAGGTGATTGTCCAGACGTTCACGCCGCATTCACCGTCGATCCAGTATGCGCGGCAACACGATTTTGACGGGTTTTCCGAACAGGAAATGGAGTTTCGTCGCCAATATGGTTTTCCTCCCTTTGCGCATTGCGCGGTTCTAACAGCAAGGTCCAACCATGAGCGCCGCGCCGAATTTTCCTTGCAAACGTTGCTGCTCCGGCTGAAAGAAAACCTTCCGCCCGGTCTCACGCTTGGCGAGGTATTGCCATCCCCGTTGCTTCGCGCCCACGGTCAGCACCGGTTCCAAATTCTTCTCCGGTCGTCCAGAGCCCGGCCGCTGACACGGCATGTGCAGGCGGTGCTCGACCGCACGCCGCTGCCGGAAGACGTCACGGTTGTTTTTGACATGGACGCCCTGAATTTTTCCTAAACCTCATCGATTTCCTCGGGATAGCGCAGGCCGATTTGGCGACGGATTTCATCCATGGTTTCGAGGGTGGCCAGGGTGTCATCATGTGGCATGATCGGGCTTTCGATTTCGCCGGCGCGGAGGCAGCGCATGGCCTCTTCAATTTGGTATTCGAATCCCTCGCCGCGGGTGGGTTGGTGAATGGTGGTGAGAGATCCGCCGATGTTGAGGACCGCCTGTTTTCCGGAAATGAAATATTCGGGAAGCCGGATGAAACCCTTGTCGCCACCAATCATCAGCGAATTTTCAAGGTGCGCGTTGAGCCCGCAAATGAACTGCGCCACAGAACCGTTGGCGTATCGCAACGACACGGCTAGCATTTCGTCCACGCCGGTTTCTGACATCTGCGCGGTGGCCGTGACATGATCGGGTTTGCGGCCAAGGACCATTTGACTGATGGCTAACGGATAGACGCCGAGATCGAGCAGGCCACCTCCGGCGAGTGCCGGGTTGAACATCCTGCTAGAAAAATCGCGCGGCGCCTGGAAGCAGAAGGTTGATGTGACCACCTGCGGGCGGCCGATGAGGCCGCCGTCGAGCCACTCACGAACCTGTGAGTAAACGGGAAGGAAACGGGTCCACAAGGCCTCCATGAGAAACACGCCGTTGGATCGTGACAAGTCGATGAGTTCACGAGCCTGTCGCGCATTGATGGTCATGGGTTTTTCGCAGAGGACCGGTTTGCCGGCCTCCAGCATTATTTTGGCCGTCGCGAAATGGGCGTTGTGGGGGGACGCGATATAGACGATGTCCACTGACGGGTCGGCGGCCAGGGCGCTCACGTCATCGAAGCAAAGCGGGGCACCGAACTCCGCGGCAAAGGAACGCGTCCGGCTGAGGTCGCGGCCGGCGACGGCCCGGAGTTGTGCTCCTTCGGCGACCCTGAGGTCGCGGGCGAATTTATGGGCAATTTTTCCCGGGGCGACGATCGCCCATTGGATCGTGCTGGATGGAATTGACGCGGCGGGAGTTGGTATTGTTTTCATCTGGGCGGGATCGTTTGATGTGAGAGACGGAGATCAAGAGGCTCTTTTGCGGCTTTGGATCGCGATCGCAGCGCTGCGGTGAGCACGCCTAACAGCGCAAGGGAGATGACCCCCCAATCACCGACGAGCGCGTAGAGCGTGAGTGACGGATGCAGTGGGACGTCGAGTTCGGTGAGCAGCGCGCCACGGGTGAAGTGGCTGCCTTCGGCGTTTAGGAGCCGTTGGGGATTGCCGGTGAGCGGGTGAGTGGTGGTGCCGGTGGAGTCGATGGCGGCGCTGACGCCGGTGTTGGCGCAGCGGAGCATGGGGCGGCGCAGTTCGATAGCGCGGAAGCGGGCATTGGCAAAATGTTGGGCGGCGGCGGGCGATTCCTTGAACCAGCCATCGTTGGTCACATTGACGATCACCTGCGGGCCGGACCGAACGAACTTGCGGGTGAGGCGCGGCACCGTGTCCTCGAAGCACACGGTCGGGATGGCATTGATGACCGTTCCGTTAGAAAGCGGGATCGGAAGCGGTTCGACCGAGACGCCCGATGTGAAGGAACCGCCGTATTCCACGCCCGCTTGTTGCGCGTAGATTTTTTTCAAGATCGGGAGGGAGTCGACGAAAGGAATGGTTTCGCCGAAGATCACCAAGTGGTGTTTCTGATAGGTTTGGAGATCGTTGTCGGGAGACATCACGGCGAGCGAGTTCCAGGCGCGGCCCGGATCTTTCATGACCAATTGATCGTCGGCAGTGCGCTCGGCCTCCAACTCGTTGGTGCCGAATATCAGTTGAAAACGGCCCGCCGTGCGCACTTGCGCGAGGGTTTCCTCGTTCTCCCGCCACGTCCCCCATGTGCCATCGGAGGCGCGGAGAAATTTTCCGGTGAGGGCGGATTCGGGCCACATCACCCAGTCCGGCCACTGAGCGGGATGGTTTTCCGTGAGGTCATGGAGCGCGTTGAGTGTTTCGTCCTCATAGGCCAGATGGACGTCGAGCGCGCTCCATAACACCCGCGCGGCATCCTGGGGGATGTTGATTTGCACGAGCAGCGTTTTCAGACTTGCCGATTCTTTGCGCTTCTCCGTGGTGATGCGGGCGAGGCCATAACCGGCGAGCAACGCGATGATTGCGATGGTGACAGCGATGTCCAGAAGAGGCGGACGACTTCTGTTAGATGAGTCTTTATTGAGCAGTCGTTTTCCGGCTTGAAGCAGCACCGCTTGGAAAAAAACGAGTATCATGGAAAGCCCGGCGACGCCTAACAAATCCGCGGTTTGGGCCATGACCGGGGATTCATGGAAAGCCACGCCAAGGTTATTCCAGCCGAAGCCGGTGAACAACCAACCGCGCAGCCACTCAAGACCGGCCCAAAGCGCCGCGAGACAGAAAGCGCTGCACAGGCTGCGGCGCGTTTCGGCCCATCGGCCAGGCACTGGGGTTGGCGGGTGCCGCCACGGGTTACCGATTGATGCGGCGAAGGCACCAAACAGGCCCCAGAAGAGCCCCAGATAGAGGGGCAGAATCACGGCGCCGAGAGGCGAAACCACGGCCAGCCAGTGAAACTGAATCATCGAGCTCAAGGAGCCCGCGAGCCAACCAAGGCCGAAGCCTTTCCATGCGGCGCGTTTGCCATCGAGTGACCACAGGGCGGCGAGCCAAGGCACGAGTGCCACCCAGACCATGACTGAGCATCGGAAGGGCGGAAACAAGCCCGCCACGAGCAGGCCGCTTGCCGCAGTGGCCGCGATTAGCATCCCTGCCGCGCGATATTTCATGGAAGTGCGGTGGCGATGTCGGCTGCGAGGCGCGACAACAAGCGTGACTGCGCGGCGACGAGCGCCTGATAGCCATCGGTTTCGAGTGCCTCGCGATCGACAAACGAGCGGGAAGCTTTGAGTTTGCGATCGGGCAGGGAATACGCGCGCCAACCGGCTTCGATCACGGCATAACCATCGTTTCCGCCGTGGAGTTGACGGATATCCAGAGTGATTTGATAGCGGATTTCGCCATCGTTGTTCCATGGATAGGTGCGCACATTGCCGGTATGGAGGCGACGGCCGAGATTGGTGGCGGTGATGCGAGCGACGGCGGCCGAGAGGTCACCGGCCCAGCGGTGGTTTTCGGCCACGGCGAGCTGATTCGGGGATTCCGCCATGACGAGACTCGCGCGGTCGATGTATTCAGCCAGGGTGACCGGGCCGACGCCGAGACCGATGCCGCCGCCGGTGGGGGCCGGACCCTCTGCGGTGAGCACGTAGAAGGACTTGGAGCCAGACGCACAACCGGCGAGCAGCACCAGTGCAATGAGCAGGGAGAATCGTGAGATCATGAGAGTGGAGAAATCAGCGCCCGCCACGCGGGGCCTTCGGGGTCGGGTTGCCCGAGGACTCACGCCCGAAGAGCAGCGAGTTCGGTTTTTCATCAATGGTGGTGGTCATGGCCTTGATCGAGCGCAACGAGGCGCGAAGTTCGTCGAGCGTGCGCTGCAAATCGCCCTGCACGGCTCCATCCGGGCCGATGCTCGCCAGGGATTTTTGCAATTCATCCAGCGTCTTTCGCAAGTCGGTCGGGAGTTTGCGAAACTCGGGATCCTCGAAAGTTTGGCGGGCGGCGGAGGCGGTGGCTTCGATCTCCTTGAGGGTGGAACGCGCTTCGGCAATCGTGGTTTTGGCCTCGGCGGCAGCGTCAGAGATTTCTTCCATCGTATGGTTGACGGGCAAGGAATCGAGCTTGTCCAGGATCGAGGCGAGCTTCGTTTCCAATTGCGAGAAGCCCGAAGAAACGGTGGGGATGGTGGTATACTCGCCGATTTTTCCGAGCTCGGCCGGGGCGGCGTCCTCGTGATAATCGAGGTCCACAAATAACGCGCCGGTAATCAGACTGGCCGTTTTGAGTGACGCACGCAGGCCCTTGGTCACCGCCTCTTTGAGAAACACCGCATCCGGCGAAGTGATTTTTTGCGCGGTCTCGGGGCGCATCAAGGTCGGGTCGATTTCTATCAGCACGGGGATGCGCATGTCGCGGGTGGCGGGCAGCAAATCAAAGGCAATCACAGCCACGCGCCCGATCGGGATTCCGCGAAACTCGACGGGGGCTTTCTCTGTGAGCCCGCGCACGGTTTGGTCGAAGAGCAGGACAAATTTGAGAGTCGGGTTGAATGCGGAATGGCGGGCGGCATCTTCATCCGGATACAAGGTGAAAGACATGCCGTCCGTAACGGCATTGCCTGCCGCGTTTCCTTTCGTGACCCCGAAGGAAACGCCGCCGGAGAGCATGGCTTGGAACGATGGAGTGTGCAGTTTAAAGCCATCTGCCCCGGCACTGATCTCAACTCCACTCGTATTCCAAAACCGCGAATTCTGGGTGACCAAGTGGCTGTATTCCTCACGAATGAACGCGTCGTAAGTAACCTTCAACCCCGTCCTGGCGAGTTCACGCTCCTCGATGCGCCCAACTTCAAATCCGCGAAAATAGATCGGTGACCCGATCGCGAGCGACCCTGCCTCCTCGGCCACGAGCTTCAACCGGAGCCCGGGCACACTGCGGTCGGTTGCAGAGGGCGTTTCTAACCCTTTGAACGAGCTTCTTTTTGCGGCGTCCGCCGGCCCTGGATCGAGTTCGAGATAGGCCCCCGTGATCAAGGTGCCAACCCCGGAAAACTCGGTGGTGGAAAGCCGCGGCCTCA
>CAIYYV010000121.1 GCA_903930425.1 Akkermansiaceae bacterium
AGATGGGCCGCCGCACGGAGGCCGATGCGATCTTCTGGCCACTGGTGGATTCGTATGGCAAAGGCCGCTTTAACGGCGGGCGCGCCTACCTGCGCGATGGCGCGGAAACCGACCCGTGCAAAGCCGACAGATCCGAATGGTGGTATTGGGATGGCCGTCCACATCACGCCGAAGGCTACCTGGTGGACATGTATCATCCTTTCACGGTGCTATGGACCGGCTATTATGGCTTGCAACTCACCCGCGACGGATACCAGAAAGCCCCGTGGTCGCCGTTGCAAGGATCTCGAACCAATCTCGGCCTGCTATATATGGGCAAATCGGTCGATAACGTGAAGTGATGGATTCACATGATGAACTCGTTTGAAACCAAGGGAAAATACCAACCATGAAGAATAACAAAATAAATCGCCGTGCCTTTATGAGCGGATCGTCGAAAGTCGCCTTGGGCGTTGCTGCCGCACCTCTGCTGTGCAGCGAACGCCTCTTCGGCGGCGCAATGGCCAATCGCAAACTCAACATCGCCTGCATCGGGTTGGGTGGCCAGATGCACAATATGCTATTGCCGACCCTGGGAAACTTGCAGGATAAATTGAACATCATTGCCATCTGCGATCTGGATCCGAACCGGATCGCTGACACGCGCAAGAACTTTCCTCAGGTTGTGGCCGGTGCCAAGGACTACCAGGACTATCGAAAACTCATGGAGTCTGAGAAGTCGTTGGACGCGGTGGTCATTGCTTCACCCGATCACTGGCATGCGATCCTCTGCAAAGCCGCCATGCAGGCCGGCAAACATGTTTACTGTGAAAAGCCGCTGACCCATACCGTGGAGGAAGCGCGCCAGGTCGCGGAGCTGGCCAAACGCTCGAAAGTGGTCACTCAAACCGGAAACCAGGGCAGTGGCTCCTCCAATTTCCGGCGGAGCATCGAGGTGATTCAAGCGGGTGTGCTCGGTACGGTAAAGGAGGTTCATATTTGGCATCCCCCTCACGGCTGGCCTAACGGCGTGGACCGACCCTCTGGCACGGACCCGATTCCCGAAGGATTCGACTGGGATTTCTGGGTCGGCCCGGCTCCGCTGCGACCATTCAAACAAGGAATCTATCATCCGGGGGCCTGGCGCGGGTGGTTTGACTTTGGGGGCGGGTCGCTGGCGGACTTTAGCTGCCATGCCTTTAGCATGCCGGTGCGCGCTTTGAAGCTGGACTACCCCGACCAGATTGAAGTTAGCGGATCCCCGCTGGGCGGGGATAGTTTTCCACATTCGGCCAGGATCCGCTTCTCCTTTCCTGCGCGCGGCGATCGTGGGCCGGTTTCCATCCACTTCCATACCGGCGGTGACAAGCCTTGCAGCATGCTGCCGCCAAGCGAGGTGACCTCGGGGATGATAGAAACGTTTGGCGAGATCCCATCCACCGGATGCCTGGTGCTGGGAGACAAGGGGAAGATATCCGCTGGGCTTTGGAACAATGACTTTTACATCAAGTTGAAGGACGAGGTGAAGTTCAAAGGCCTCAAGCATGAGGCCGTTCTTCCGGTTCCGGAAACCCTGCCGCGCGCTCCGCAAAACAATCACATGTTGGAATGGGTGGAAGCCTGCCGTGGAAATGGAAAGACTTTCTCTCCTTTTGAAATCGGTGGACATATTACCGAGATCGGGGCGGCCGGACTGATCGCGCT
>CAIYYV010000122.1 GCA_903930425.1 Akkermansiaceae bacterium
ACAGAACCTCGGCATCGCCTCCGATTTCGACGGCTTGTATCTGGATATCAACTTGCCTTACAGTTCCGATAAATCGAACACTGATATGTCGAGTCCGGTCGACGGCTGGGATGTCAATCCGTTTTACGGCGGTAAAGTCCTCGCGAACAGTCCGGGTTTCCAACCGGTTCGGAGCGACGTGGTGGGTAACTCGCTGATCGTGAATCTTGGCGCGGGTGCCAGCGTCGACAGTGCCAGCATGTTCTCTACTTTCACTTGGGACAACGACCACAATGTCAACACCGCCTCCATCCCAGGTTATGGAACGTCGCAGATGCTGACTACCTCTGGGGGAAACTTCACGCCAGGTTCCGAGGGCTATCTGGGATTCAAACTTTACACCGGAGCGAATTATACCGTGCCGGTTTACGGCTGGATGCGCGTGCAGTTAGGCGGGGCCACTCCCGTGATCAAGGACTGGGCCTATGACAACAGCGGCGCAGCCATCGTCGTCGGCGGGATCCAACAGACGGCCGCCGTGGAAGGCGTCCAGGCGATCACGCTCAGCCTCGGGTCGGCCTCTGCCCTCGCCGATGCCGGCGGCGGTGTCATCAGTCGGTTAGAAAAAACCGGCGATGCCACCACCACCCTGACCGGAACGAACAGCTACACCGGCACCACCACCGTGAGCGGCGGGAAATTGTTAGTCAACGGGTCGATCACCGGCACAGGCGCGGTCAGCGTGGCCGGCGGCGCGACCCTCGGCGGCACCGGCACGATCGCCGGCGCGGTCACCGTGAATGGCGGGATCCTGTCACCCGGCGCGTCCATCGAAAGCCTGACGACTGCTGCGCTGACGCTCAACACTGGTTCGACCTTCGCGTATGAAATGGATTCCAAAGCGGCATCCTTGGTCGCGGCGGACTTCCAAAAGGTCACCGGCGACTTGAGTCTATCAGGAACCGTGAACCTCACCTTGGCCGATCTAGCAGTTTCGCCGATCGCATTCGCGCCGAATATCACCTTGTCGCTGATCAATTATGCCGGTGAATGGAATCATGGATACTTCACGTATGAAACGAACCAGTTGACCGATGGCGAGGTGTTCACTGCCGGACTCAACACTTGGCAAATTTCCTATGGTGCCACCACCGGCGGCCTGAACTTCGCCACCGAGTATACCCCGGCATCCGGCAGCTTCGTGAACCTCACCGCCGTGCCCGAGCCCGGCAGTCTGTTAGCCCTCGGCTGCTTGGTCGGCTCCGGCATGCTGCTCCGCAGGAGGGGATAGAAGAGAGACTCCGGCCTCTCTATCAGATAGCCTAGGCGGCTTGTAATCATGAACACACATCACCCGTCAATTGGGCCGAGCCGGATTGACGGGTGATGCATTCTGAAAAGGGAAGATTATCAACCCGAAACACCATGAATAACCGACTCCGCTGCCTGCTCGCGCTCATCATCGCATTTACGCTGGCGTCGGGTTGCGTCAGAGCGGCGGCTGTCATCTTCACCGCTCCGGTGACGATTGCCGGAGACTCGGATGTGGCCACTAACGGTACGCTCGTTTTCGCTTACAATTGGGCCAATGCGTCGCAGACAGTCAACGGCGTCCCGTTCGCGGGCACTGCCGCCACCACCAGCGTCGGGGCTGACCTCAGCATGAGCTGGCTCGGCGGCGGCATTGATAATTCCGGCGCGTTCTCCGCAGGCAGCGAGCCGTTCAGCTCCCTGAGCATGGCTTACCAAGGCTTGCTGAAAGGCGCCGTCTATGCAGACACGTCAGGCACCGCCACTGTCTCCACTCTCATCCTTAACGGCTTGCTGTCGGGGCGGACGTATTTGGTTCAGATCTGGATCAATGACGCTCGCGGCGGCAGCGCTGGCGGTACCCGTTCCGCGACCATCACCAGCGGCGGCGGCAACACCGTCACCCTCAACTATGGAGCCGCTGCCGCCGGTGCCGTGGGCCAATCCACCACCGGCACCTTCACCGCCAACTCAGACATCCAGACGCTCACCTTCACCGCCACCGCCACGGGCAACAGCCCCACCGCCCAACTCAACGCCATTCAACTACGCGACGTGACCCCGTTCCGCGGCTACCATTGGGATCCCAACGGCAATACTGCAGGTGTCGGCGGTTCCGGTGGTTGGGACACTACATCTACCTGCTGGACTGCCGACGCCACTGGCACCAGCGACTGCACGGTCTATCCCAATGCCGCTGGCCTCGCCACCGCAGTGCGCTTCGCCGGCCCCGCGGGAACCGCCACCATTCCCGGCGGCACCACCATTCACGTCAGTTCCATCACGTTCGCCGCCACCGGTTATACCATTGGCGGCACAGACGGCAGCGCCAGTCTGACAGACGCCTCCGGCACCAAGACCCTCACCATCACCACCGCCGGGGCCGGAATCAATGCCACCATCGAAGCCGCCGTTACCGGTGCCACTTCCCTGATCAAAGCGGGTGCAGGCACCCTCGTGCTCGGCAACGCCAACACCTACACGGGCGGCACCGTCATTTCCGCCGGGTCGCTGAGTCTCTCGCCCGGCCTCGCGTCGGGCCTGCGGATCATGCCCATGGGCGACTCTATCACTTACGGCGGCAGTGGCTCGAATGCCGGCTACCGTGGTTACCTATACTCAATGCTGGCCGCCGTGGCCCCTGCATTTGAATTTTCCGGTGTCTCTACCGTCAACCCTGCAAGCCTCCCCAGCGGGCCGCTCGACCAGACCCACCACAACGGTTTCTCGTCCTACGCCACGCTGCATCTATCGAACAATCTCGATGGCCTCGACACTCAGCCCTTCGCTACTTACGGCGGTGCCGACCGCGACCCCAAGGGCGGTTACTGGCTGGTGGGAGGCAACGGCACCGGGCGCGGCGCGGAGTTTCCTGATGTGGTTCTGCTCATGGTTGGTACCAATGACATCTATTGGAACACTGGCCAGATCAACGTCATCAATTATCAGGCCAATCTAACAACTCTTATCAACAAAATCCTGACCCTCCGGCCGACTGCCCGCGTCATCGTCGCGGACATCACGCCGTGGCCAGCACAAAGCGCGAATGTGGCTACCATCAATTCCGGCGTCAAAGCCGTGGTGGCAGCTCTCAAAGCCCAGGCCAAACAGGTCAGCGAGGTGGATATGAACAGCGCGTTTCCGAGCACTGGCCTGAGCAGTGACGGCGTGCATCCCAACGACAGCGGCTATGCATGGATGGCCGACCAATGGTATGCTGCGATCCTGACCGCCACCGCCACTTCTCAACCATACAACTGCCTTCCCGCGAATTCGACTGTCAGTTTGGCGGCAGGTGCTTCTCTTCTCCTTAACGGTCGCCATCAGACGATCGCTGCAATAACAGGTTTGGGCACGGTGACAAGTGCCGATGGCGTGTTAGATTTGGCTGGCGACGGAGATTTCATTTTTGACGGCATGATTGGTGGCACCGGCGCACTGCTCAAACAGGGCAGCGGTACCGCCACTCTCACCGGTGCCAATACCTACAGCGGTGCCACCACCATCACCGGCGGCAAACTCAGCATCAACGGCTCGCTTCATGCCGCTTCCGCCGTCACTGTGGCTGCCGCCGCCACGCTTGGCGGCACCGGCACCGTTGGCGGCAGTGTGACTCTCGCAGGTACGCTCGCCCCCGGCGATGTTGGCGTGGGCACCTTGGCCACAGGTGCGGCCACCCTCACCGGCACCTACTTATGCCAGCTCGCCGCAACCGACTCGGACCAACTCGCCGTCACCGGCAATCTCAATCTCAACGGTGCCACAATCGCCCTCAGCGCGGTCGCGTCGCCCACCTCTACCAGTTATGTCATCGCCAGCTACACTGGCAGTTTGACCCCTCTGGCCACCCCGCTGGTCCTCACCGGTTTGGGCGGCTACGTCCTCGACACCACCACCGCTCACCAGATCAAACTCATCAAAAGCGATTACAGCACCTGGGCACCTAACAATGGAATCACCGGCCAAGCTGGCGCCGCCGATCCTGACCACGACGGCCTTGCCAACGCGTGCGAATACGCCCTGGGCCTCAACCCGAAGCATGCCAACGCCGCGCCCGGCACTCTGGCGGACGGCCTGCTCTCCTTCATCAAAGGAACCCAAGCCATCACCAACCGCGATGTCACTTATGTCATTGAGGCTTCCGACGACCTAGGTCAATCCGATCATTGGACACCGGTGGTCACCCAAGCACCACCGAACTCAGCCCCGACTATTTCCTGCACATTCCCCGCCGGCAATGCCAAGAAATTCGCTCGTCTTAAAGTAACGATCCAATAACTTGGCATGCATGTTCTCCACCAAAACCGCCGCCTGGCCTGTAGAAATCAGGAGTTTTTCTAACATGTTTTCAGCCTTATCATGAACTGGTTCGATTGCGAATCGTTTCCCGGCACGACTGTCATCCGTTGTATCATTTCCTAATCTATCAACAATCTATCCATGTCCACTCTATCCTTTATGAAAACCATCTGCATTTTTCAACTTCTTCCCACCCTGCTCGTCGGATCTATCGCCTTGGCTCAAGGCCCGGGGAACTCATTCGGCGTCCCATCCACCTTTCAGGATCCGGCGGTGCCAATGATTCAGTTGCCAATGGATTTCAAGTCACAGCGTGGCTATACCCAGATTGATTTGAAAAAAGGAGAGTCTGTTGACATTCTGAACGTCAAGGGTCCGGGGGCCGTGCGGAGTATCTGGCAATTGTTTGCGGAAAACATGGAAATCGAGGTGACAGTGGATGGTGCGGAGCAGCCGCAGGCACGCGTCCCGGCAAAGGCGTTCTACGGAGTTATGCTCAACTTGAAGGACTACTTCATCAACAGCGCGGGGATTGTCACTTTGCCCAATCCCGCGCCGGGAGTTCCGGGGAATCCAGGATACAACTGCTATATGCCGATTCCCTTTAGCAAGTCGTGCCGCATCCGCATTCATGCGGCGGAAGCGGGCCGAGTCGTCACGATGATCAACTGGCACCAATATCGGGATGGCACACCGCTCACTCCATTTCGATTTCATGCCGCCTACAATGTTGAGAAACCTGCGGTGAGGAATGTGGGTTTCAAGATGCTTGAGACCGAGGGTCGTGGGTTTGTCGCGGGCCTCTTCATGGGCGTGATTCAAAAGGACCACAGTGACATGGTGTTTCACACCGGCGGCATGAGAATTCTCATCGACGGCGAAACAGAACCCCATGCCATGCGCGGCTGCAATATGGAGGATGACTACGGGTTCACTTGGGGATTCAACGATCGCCAGACGCCGTGGATGGGCTGCCCGTGGCACGTGAACCGTGGTCGCGAAGATCAGGACGGCGTGTTCTACCGTTTCTTCGGCCCCGATCCCATCGCGTTTCATTCGTCGATTTCCTTCACGACGGGATGCCGTGCAGATGATACGGAGAGCGTGCTCTTCTATTATCGCATTCTCGGTAGCAAAGCCCCGGAAGTTGCCACTCCACGGCGCTGGCAGTTCTCCGATCCATTCGCAGGCGGCGATTCGTGGGAGGGATTTAGCAAACAGGAATTCGTCGAGAACATCCCGGCTGGGGACTGGCCGGAGATTGTGAAGGAAGGCGAGCAGTCCAAGCGCGTGTATTCCGCTGAAAGCAAATACACTTGGCTCTCGCTGAACCGCCCGTTTTACGAATTGGAAAATCAATCCGTTTACGCCCGCACGACGCTCGAGAGCGCTGCGGACACGGATTCCGTCCTGCGCCTCGCCCTGGATGATTGGGCGATGGTTTGGCTGAACGGCGAAAAGGTCGCCACCCTCCGCCACGAAAACGGTTTGGAAACCGCCCGCATTCCCATTCGGCTCAAACGCGGTAAAAACGAACTGCGCATCAAAAATAACAACTTCATGGGCCACAACCGCTGGCTGTGGGCGATCAGTTGTGTCGTTGAGAAAAAGAAAGCACGATAGCCGTACCCTTTCGACGTTTCCGACCTTGTTTCACTACCCAAACCACGATCATGAAACCATCCATCCCACCCGGTTCATTCCCACAAGCCCACATTTTTTCCGCTCTGCGAACCCCACATCCACATATCCATGTGCGCCAATCGTGGCGGCAATTTTTTAGTCCTATGAACTCTCGACAGCTCATACCCGCAATCGCGGGGTTCGGCATCGTCGCCATGGCCATGACGGCTGCCGCCGAATGGATTGAGCCAGTTCCATCTGAACGCCCAAGCGCCGCCCAGCAGGTTCAGATCGAGCGGAAATACGGCATGTTCTGCCACTTCGGCATCAACACCTACGCGGGCACAGAATGGACCGACGGCACCGTGGCACCGGAGGTTTACGCGCCTCCAGCGGATATTGCGGAAAAGGCCGACGCTTGGGTGAAGACCGCGCGTGACGCTGGCATGCGCTACTTTCTCTGCATCACCAAACACCACGACGGCTTCTGCCTCTGGGAATCGAAGCACACCGAATATGACGTCGGAAACCCCGCCGTGGCGGTGAAGACCGATGTCGTGAAGGCTGTCGCGGAAGCTTGTAAGAAATACGGCATCGCGTTCGCGGTCTATTACTCCGCCTGGGACCGGCATGAGCCCGCCTACACGGATCCTTTGAAATACAAGGAGTTCAGGAAGGCGCAGTTGACCGAACTGCTTACGAACTCCGGGCCCGTCTGCGAGGTCTGGTTCGACGGCGCATGGGTGCGCCCCGCGAAGGACTGGCACCAAGCGGAGATCTATGACCACATCAAGCGACTTCAACCCGACTGCCAGGTGACCGTGAACTGGACCATCGGCCTCCCGGGCAACTCCGATGCCCACAATGTGAAGCCTGATCAGCAGCAGGCCAGCTTCCCCATCCGCTACTTCCCCTGCGATTTCCGCATCGCCGATCCCTTCCTTCCCCGTGCGGACGACCCCAAGCAGTTTTCTAACAACGACAAGTCTTACTTCATGCCGTTTGAATCCACCGTGACCGTGTCCAAGAAGAACCAGTGGTTTGGCTTCGATGGCGACCATGGTGCCAAGCCGGTCGATGAACTCGAGAAAGTGTTTCGCCAAGCCACTGCTAACAATAACCTGCTCGTGCTCAATATCCCGCCCGGAAAGGACGGAGTGCTCATCCCGTCGCAGGTGCAGGCCCTGATGGAGTTGGGCAAACGACTGAACCTGCGTCCGGGCAAACCTTTTCCAGAACTGAAACCTGCCGAGTAGGCAGCGAAATCACACCCGGAACCCGCTCAACAAACAACCAGTTCACTGCCGCTTCTAACTATCCACCACCTATGAACACGATCAATCAAACATCCCACCTGTTATTGCGACGGCTGACGCGCATTGCCATGCTGGTCCTTGCCTCTGCGGCCCTTGCCCAAGCTGACGGCGACGATCTGCTGCTCAACGATTTCGAGGGTGCCGACTACGGTGGCTGGAAAACCGAAGGCAAGTCCTTCGGTCCGGGCCCGGCCCAAGGGACGCTGCCAGGCCAGATGGATGTCACGGGTTTCCTGGGCAAGGGACTGGCTAACAGCATCCACGGCGGCGACGGGCCGACCGGCAAGCTCACCTCCCCCGAGTTCACCATCGAGCGTGACTACCTCACGTTCCTCATTGGCGGTGGCGGCCACCAGGGGAAGACTTGCATGAACCTGTTAGTCGGCGGTGTGCTCGTGCTCACTGCGACCGGACCCAACACCGAGCCAGGAGGCAGCGAATTACTCAAATGGGAAAATTGGGATGTGAAAAAATACAGGGGCAAGAGGGCCGTGATTCAAATCGTCGATGACGCGTCCGGTGGCTGGGGTCACATCAACGTCGACCAGATTGTGCAAAGCAACACGCCGGCCAACGCGCCCGTTGACAATGCCATCGAAATCAAGATCACCGGAAAGTATCTTCTCATCCCGGTTTCTAACAAAGGCCGGCGCGGCCGGATGACGATCCGCGTGGGCGAGCAACTCGTCCACAACCTCGATTGCGATTTTGCACCTAACAAGGACAGCACCGACTGGTGGGCCTGGCTTGACATGTCGGAATACATTGGAAAGACGGCGCGAATCTCCGCCCGGGCGATCCCGGAAGTCGCCGCCATGATCGAATCCAGCAATCAACTCCGCAACCTCCAGCCGCTCTACGACGAGGCGCTGCGGCCCCAATTCCACATGAGCCAGATGCGCGGCTGGAACAATGATCCGAACGGGATGTGTTACTATGACGGTGAGTATCATTTCTTCTGGCAGAGCAACCCGGCGGGTGCCCCGTGGGCCAACATGTATTGGGGCCATGCCACCAGTCCTGACATGGTGCATTGGACCGAGCAGTCCCACGCGCTCCGCCCGTTCGGCGGCGAGGTTGCGAATCGTCATCCCTCGATGGCTGCCGCCAGTTGCTTCTCGGGCGGCGGCAATGTCGATTTGTATAACAGCGCCGGCTGGCAGTAGGGCAAGGAGAAGACGATGGTGTTGTCCTTCACCGACACCGGCAGCGGCGAGTCGATCGCATACTCGACGGACCGCGGCAAGTCGTGGACCTACTATGAAGGCAATCCGGTCATCAAGCATTCGGGCCGCGACCCGAAACTCATTTGGTATGCGCCGGGCAAGCACTGGGTGATCACCGTTTATGACGAGCGCGCTCCTTACGGTCAAAACATTTCCATTTACACCAGCAAGGACCTCAAGCAATGGGAATACGCGAGCAGCATCCCCGGCTACTACGAGTGTGCCGAAATGTTTGAACTGCCGGTCGATGGCAACTCGTCTAACAATAAATGGGTGATCTTCGCCGCGGACGCCCAGTATGCGGTCGGCCATTTCGACGGCAAAAAGTTCACGCCCGAACACCAGGGGAAACACCAAGTCCACTGGGGCCCGTATTATGCCTCGCAGTGCTTCAGCAACCCGCCCGATGGCCGCGTCGTGCAGATCGGTTGGGCGCGCATCGACATGCCCGGCATGCCGTTCAACCAAACCTTCAGCCTGCCCACCAACCTGACACTGCACACCACCGACGAAGGTATCCGCATGTTTGCAACGCCCGTCAAGGAACTCGAAGCACTGCGTAAACCGAAACCTCAAACGGTTTCTAACAAGGAACTCGCGGCCGCCACGTCGGCAGTGGAATTCGATGCCGTGGGCCAACTCTACGACATCGTGGTGACCATCAAGAAAGGCACCGCAACGCAAGCCGTGCTTCGCTTTGGCGACAATGCCGTGACCTACGACTTCGGCACCGGGAAACTCGATGAAATGCCGCTCAAGATGAAGGACGACAAGGTGGCGTTCCGGGTGTTGGTGGACCGTCCGATGTTTGAGGCGATCGGTGGCGGCGGAGCCTGCTACAAGACCGCTGCCCGCCGCGACATGGGTAAAGCACTCGGTAAAATCTCGCTGACCGCTCAAGGCGGCACCTTCACCGTCGAATCGCTGGTGGTTTACGAAATGATATCCTCATGGAAAAACAAATGACCGCCTGCATGATCCATGTGCCGATCACCCCGGCATCGACCGGATTTCGCAATGGTTTTTCTAACATCCCGGTCGGGTTGGTGCATGTCAAATCCCTCATGACCCACACCCTGCCCTTCGTATGAAAATGACCCGCGACTTTCAGATGAAACCCGTGGTCATCGGTATCGGCGAATTTCTCTGGGATCTCCTGCCCGCAGGGCCCCGCATGGGAGGTGCCGCAGCGAACTTCGCTTGCCACATTCATGCTTTTGGAGCGGACGCGCATGTTGTGAGCCGGGTAGGCAACGACGAACGAGGGACCAAGCTGATTCGAAAGCTGTTAGGGCGCGGCTTGCCGGTTTCCGGAATCTCCATCGATCCGATCCATCCTACCGGTGTGGTGCGGGTGCAGATCCTGAACGACGGAGAACCCGTATTCACCATCGAACCGGACAGCGCGTGGGATCACCTCGTTGCTGACCTTCACGTGCAGCAACTCTTTGCCCGTGCGGACGCGGTTTGCTTCAGCACATTGGCTCAACGTTCCGCAGTTTCGGCGGATGTGATTCGCGGCTTGGTCGCGTTGACGCGTTCTTCGGCGCTCAGGATCTTCGACGTGAATCTCCGTCAGCATGATTACTCGGCCGCCACGGTCGAGGCATCGCTGGAGTTGGCAAGCGTGTTGAAATTGAACGATGCCGAGCTTCCGCAAATTGCCGGCATGTTGGGGATTGCGGGCTCGGACCGCGAGTGTATCGCGGCGCTGGCCTCGCGGTTTGGACTGCGGTGCGTCGCCTTCACTCGGGGAGCGGCGGGCAGTCTGATATATGATGGTGGAGAATGGTGTGAGCATCACGGCCTGATTGTGGATGTGCGGGACAGCATCGGGGCGGGCGATTCGTTTACCGCAGCCGTCACGATGGGCTTGCTCAATCGCTGGCCGCTGGCCAAGATCTCCGAGGTCGCCACCGAGGTGGCCGCCTACGTTTGTTCCTGCTCTGGCGCCGTGCCCAGTCTGCCGCCAGCCATTCTCACCCACTATCTGCCAGAAACCGCCATCATCTAACATTCATCTAACACCCATCCCATTCAATCATGAATCCACGGATCATCTTCTTCGCCATCGTCTCGGCATTGGCCGGATTTCTTTTCGGCTTCGACACCGTGGTGATCTCGGGAGCCGAGCAAACCATCCAGAAATTGTGGGGACTGAGTCCTGGCATTCATGGCATCGCGATGGCTGCCGCGCTTTATGGCACGGTCGTCGGGTCACTCGCGGGCGGTTGGCCTACCGATCGCTTCGGCCGCAAGGCAACATTGTTGTGGATCGGCGTGCTCTATCTGGTATCCGCGCTCGGCTGCGGTTTTGCGACAGGCGTGAACACGTTCATCGCGGCTCGCTTCATCGGTGGGCTCGGTATCGGAATTTCAACGGTCGCCGCGCCGCTATATATCTCTGAAATCGCGCCGCCCGCCTACCGCGGCCGGTTGGCGGGCATGTTCCAGTTTAACATCGTCTTCGGCATCCTCGTCGCGTTTCTATCCAATGCGCTGCTCGCGGGGATCGGTGAGAATGCCTGGCGCTGGATGTTAGGTGTGGCGGCGTTTCCCTCCATCGTCTACACCGTGATGTGCTTCGCCATTCCCGAAAGCCCGCGCTGGTTGATCGGCCGCAAGGGCGACCGCGAAGCCGGACTCAAGGTGCTCCAACTCATCGAACCCGATGCCACCCCGGCGCAAGTCGCCGCTCACGCGGATGTCATCCTGGCCGCCTCGTCCGAATGCGTCGCATCCACGCGCTTCTGGACGGCCGGGCTGCGCATCCCGATCCTGCTGGCATTTCTGATTGCGTTTTTCAACCAGCTCTCGGGCATCAACGCGGTGCTTTATTTTGCTCCGCGCATCTTCGAGATGGCCGGCCTCGGAACGAAGGCCGCGCTGCTGCAATCCGTCGGAATCGGAGTGACGAACCTGATCTTCACTTTCGTCGGCTTGTGGCTGATCGACCGCCTGGGGCGGCGCACCCTGCTCTACATCGGATCGTTCGGTTACATCGCCTCGCTCGGTCTCACCGCATGGGCGTTCTTCACCCAGCACTTTGCCATCGTGCCGGCGTGCATCTTTGCCTTCATTGCCGCCCACGCGGTCGGGCAGGGAGCCGTTATCTGGGTGTTCATCTCCGAAATCTTCCCCAACCGCCACCGCGCGGAGGGACAAGCGCTCGGCAGTTCCACGCATTGGGTTTTTGCGGCGCTGCTCACCACCTTTTTTCCCAAGATGGTCACCGCGTTTCCGCCAGGCTACGTCTTTCTGTTCTTCTGCGGCATGATGATCCTGCAACTGCTCTGGGTGCAATTTATGGTGCCCGAAACCAAGGGCGTGCCGCTCGAAGATATGCAAAAACAACTCGGCATTCACTAGCCGTTCCCATTCTCTTGCAATAAGCCGTTTTCAAACAAGGCAGCGCGTTGGAGGTGAACGCTGATGTGGACTGTGTCACGCCCGCCGAGGAACCAAGGACCGAAAGACCGATCCCAAGGCCGTCCTCGGAGCCGGCCACCCAGTGCTTCCCGCTCGGCCGGCCATCGCATCATGTCATCCATCAAGACAATCATCAGACACCCCAACGGCCTGTGCGAAGGCTGGCGATGCCTGCATGTGCTTCCAGACATTCTGGCGAGCAATGCAGGCCGCCGCCGCAGCCTCGCCGTAGGTGCAGCCCTCTGCCAGTTGCGCGATGATGATCCGGTGCCGCCAGTCGAAGTTCACGGTTGGGATCTTGCCGCCAAAGCGGGTGTTCGTCCATTCACGCGCTGCCGCCCGCGTGGTGGGTGTCACCTTGGGCGAAAAATCCACCATCCGCTTACCATCCACTTTCGGGTGCGTTTTTGAACGCTTTTTTGCGTTTTCAGCCTTTCTCTCTAACAACCGTGATTCGCTGGAAACCCTGTATTTCAAGGGTTTTTAAGAGAGGCGGAGGTGGGAATCGAACCCACGCATGATGGTTTTGCAAACCATCGCCTTACCACTTGGCTACTCCGCCGTGCGCTCGGCGCGGGGGCGCAGTGATTACGCGTTGGCGGGGCGGGTGTCAATGCCCGGATTTGCGGCGAGCGTGTTATCGAGCGCGGCCAACGCCTGATCCAACTCGGCACAGGTCGTGGAAAGTGGGGGCATGAGGACGAGGGTGTCGAGGATCGGGCGGGTGAGCAGGCCATGGGTGCGTGCGGCCAGGCAGATCGCTTCCCCGAGGCGTTGCTCCGCCGGGAACGGCCGCCCATCGAGCTGGCGGAGTTCGATTCCGGAGATGAAGCCACACTGACGGACCTCGTGGATGAGAGGATGCGCGGCCTTGAGGGCGGCGAGTCCCGCGCGGAGGTGGTCGATCTTTGGGGCGAGCTGCGCGAGCGTTTCTTCTTGCTGGAAAATGTCGAGACTGGCGAGTGCGGCGGCGCAGCCGAGTGGGTTGGCGGTATAACTATGACCGTAGTAGAACGCCCGATCCGGCGTGCCGAGAAAGGCCGCGTAGATGGTTTCTGTCGTGAGCGTGGCGGCCATGGGCAGGGTGCCGCCGGTGAGGCCCTTGGCGAGGCAGAGGAAATCCGGCACCACGTTTTCGTGTTGGCAGGCAAACATCCTGCCGGTGCGACCAAAGCCAGTCATGACTTCATCGAGGATGAGGTGGACTCCGGATCGATCGCACCAAGCGCGCAATTCCGCGAGCATACCGGCGGGCCACGGGCGCATTTCGTTGACTCCTTGGATGAGCGGTTCGATGACCACCGCCGCCGATTTTTCCACAGTGGTTTTGGGCAGCGCGCGGAGTGCCGCCATCGAACTCACGGGTGTCACCTCATAACCGTGTCCCTTGAAGCGCGGGCAAAACCGGTCGACCCCACCCAGTGAGGCCGCACCGAGCGTGTCCCCGTGGTAACCGTTAGAGAAGACGATGAACTGGCGGCGTTCCGGCGCGCCGGATTGCAGGCGGTATTGCACGGCCATTTTCAGGGCGCACTCGATGGCAGTCGAGCCGTCGTCCGAAAAGAAGACCCGTTCGAGGGAATTTTCAGGGAAGAAGGCACACAGACGCGCCGCCAATTCCACCGCCCCCGGATGGGTGAATCCGAGAAAGGAAACATGCGCCATCTTTTCCAGTTGAGTGCGGATGGCCGCATCTGACACCGGATGGGCATGACCGTGGAGGTTCGTCCAAATCGAGGAATTGCCGTCAAGATACCGGCGACCCTCGGAATCCCACAACCATGACCCTTGGCCGCGCGTGATGACGATGGGTTCGTGATCCGGCGCACCCCATTCGCCCTGCCGGGTGAACGGGTGCCAGCAGTGCGCCTTGTCGGCCTCAATCCATCGGCGGGTGTCGTCTCGCATCGGCGCGAGTATGAACGGAATGCAGTAAGAGGAAAGCGATAAGCCCAAGGAAAGCACGCGGTGCTAGAAAGTGCTGGCATGTATAACGGTCTCGTTTATCGTGCCCCCGTCCTGTCGCGGCCTGCGCGCCGTAGCCCTAACAAAATCCAAGCCCTGACTGAACTGCCCATGAAATCCCTGACATTCACCCTGCTGCTGAACGCGCTCTTCACGTTGATGGCCGTGGCCCAGGAGGCACCGTTGCCGCCCGCAGGCCTCAATGCCGTAAACCAACTGATCCGACGGGTGCTGCCCCAACAGGCGGACCGCTTTCTAACAGAAGGAATCCCTTCCGCCGATGGTAAGGATGTTTTTGAAATCGAAGCGAAGGACGGCAAAATTGTATTGCGGGGTAACAGCGGTCTGGGACTGGCGATGGCATTCAACTGGTATCTGCGCCATGAGGTGAAAATCAACTTCGACTGGCAGGCGGCCGCTCCGCTCGAGTTCACGGGTGCGTTGCCGCTTCCAAAGGAAAAAGTCCGTCAAGAATGCGCCGCCAAGGAACGGTTCTTCCTCAACTATTGCACCTACGGCTACACCATGCCGTGGTGGCAATGGGACCAATGGCAGCGCTTCATTGATTGGATGGCCATGAACGGCATCAACCGACCGCTGCTCCAGTGCGGCCAAGAGGCCGTTTGGTTAGAAGTATGGAAATCCTATGGCTTGACCGAGCAGGATATCCGCGCGTATTTCAGCTCGCCGTCGCACCTGCCGTGGCACCGCATGGCCAATCTCGACAAGTGGGGAGGCCCCCTGCCGATGTCCTACATTGAGGGTCAGAAAAACCTGCAGGTGCAAATAGTGGCCCGCGCCCGCGCGCTGGGCATGAAGCCGATTCTCGGCGGCTTCGCCGGCCACGTGCCCGAAGCCCTGAAATCCGTGAAGCCCGACGCCAAAGTCATCGGCATCACTCCGGGTTGGGGCGAAATGGACGCCCGCTACGCCACCTGGTTCATCGACCCAACCGATCCGTTGTTTGCGGAAATCCAAATCCGTTATCTCAAAAAACAAACCGAACTTTACGGCACCGACCACCTCTACGGTGCCGATCCATTCAACGAAATCCCGCCACCCAATTGGGAACCCGCCTACCTCGCGAGCGTCGCCAAGTCGATCTATTCGGGCATGGCCGCCGCCGACCCCGAGGCGGTCTGGTATCAAATGTCATGGACCTTTTACTATGATGAAAAATGGACGCCGGAGCGGTTGGAAGCCATGACCGGCGCCGTGCCTCAGGGAAAACTCGTCTACCTCGACTACGCCTGTGAGGAGGCCGAATTTTTCCGCCGCTCCAAGAACTTCTATGGCGCGCCCTTCCTCTGGTGCTACCTGGCTAACTTCGGCGGCAGCACCCACCTCGTCGCCCCGATCCATAAACTCTCGGAACGCCTCAACAAGGCCCTCACCGTCCCTAACTGCTTCGGCGTCGGGTCCACTCTCGAAGGACTCACCGTCAATCCGATCGCGTATGACCTTTTGTTAGAACAACCGTGGCACGCACAGGCTGATGTGAAACTGCCCGAGTGGGTCGCTGACTATGCCACCCGGCGCGCCGGTCGCGCCGATCCCGCAGTGCTCCGTGCTTGGAAAATCCTCGCGGAAAAAGTACTGCTCGACAACGGCACCGGCATCTGGGGCCACGGCACGATCTATCAGGGGTTGCCACAGGACGATTTCAAGTCCGCCCCCAGCAACCGCTGGAGCGATTCCACCTATCCCTACAAGCAATGCGACCTGATCGAGGCGGTCTATGAGATGGCCAAAGCCGCGCCCGCCTGCAGCAAGGCCGATGGCTATCAGTTTGATCTGGTCAATCTCACCCGCCAGGCACTCAGCAACCAAGCCGGCATCGTCCATGCCCGGATGCGCCTCGCCGCGGAGTCCAAGAACCTCACGGCTTTCCGGCGAGAATCCGCGCTCTTTCTCGGCATCGGGGTCGACATCGACAGCCTGCTGGCCACCCGCCACGAATTCCTGTTAGGCCGGTGGATTGCCGACGCCCGGTCATGGGGTACCACCGAGGCCGAGCAAGCGTATTACGAGCGTGACGCCCGCCAGATTCTCACCACCTGGCAAAACGCAGGCACCTGCCTCGATGATTATGCCAACCGGCAATGGAACGGCTTGATGGGCAGTTATTACATCGAACGCTGGAAGGAATACATCCAACGCATGGATGCCGCACTTGCCGATGGCAAACCGCTCGACAAACCGGCATACACCGACTGGCGGATTGCCTTTGAAGATCGCTGGGTCGCCACCACTGGCCAGACATTCGCCGCCACGCCGCAGGGTGACCCGTCCGAAACGGCACAGCGCCTGCTCACCAAATACCGCTCCGAACTCGCACCCCGTTAGATCATTTTTATGAATGGAAAACAACGCATCGAAGCTGCCCTGCGCGGAGAACCCGCAGACCGCATCCCGGTCATGCTGCATAACTTCTTGATGGCCGCCCGCGAAGCCGGCATCTCCCAACGCCAATACCGCGAGGACCCTAACCAAATCGCCCGCGCACTCATCCGCGCCGTCGAAACCTACGATTACGACGCTGTCCTTGTCGATGTCGATACCGCCACACTGGCCGGCGCGGTCGGCGTGCCGGTGGATTTCCCCGAGGACGACCCGGCCCGCTGCGAGGGCGGTTGCCTGCCCGACCTCGCGGCCGTGCGAGACCTCCCACCGCCCGACATCGCGGCCAACCCACGCGTGCAAATCTGGTTAGAAGCGGTGCGACTCTTGAAGGCCTATTTCGGCAACGAGATTTATGTCCGTGGCAATTGCGACCAATCGCCATTTTCACTGGCCAGCATGATGCGTACGCCGGCCGAGTGGATGATGGACTTGCTCGATGACGACTCTCATGAGGATGTCGATCGCCTGCTGAGTCACTGCGCCGACGCTAGCGGGCAATTTTTGCGACTGATGGCCGCGGCAGGGGCCGACATGTTGTCGAATGGCGACAGCCCGGCGAGTCCTGACCTGATTTCGCCGACGGTCTATCAGCGTTTTGCCCAGCCGTGGGAAAAACACATCGCAGACCTCTCCCACTCGCTTGGAAAACCGTATTTGCTCCACATCTGCGGCAACACCACCCTCATCCTCGACGCCATGCTTTCCACCGGCGCGGATGTGTTAGAACTCGATTACAAGACCGATGTGCACGCAGCCTGCGCGCGTTTCAAGGATCGCGCTGTCTTTTGCGGCAACATCGACCCGTCCGGCACGCTCGCCCTCGGATCGCCCGAGTTGGTTGCCTCACAAACCCGCGAACTCCTCGCCGTATTTGCCGGCAACCCGCGCTTCATTCTCAACGCCGGTTGCGCCATTCCTCCAGCCACGCCCTCCGCCAACCTCCGCGCCATGCTCCAAGCCGCCCGTGAGAGTTAAGCAGTGGGCCCGTGACTTGAACCATGCGGCCACGCCTGCCCCGCAGACCCCTCACCTTTGTGACGAGAAATCGCCAACCGGATTCCGGCGGCCTTGTGCAGAGTTTCCTCGTATTCTTCGGCGGGGTCCGAATCGGCAACAATGCCCGCACCTACCTGATAGATCAGTTTCGACCCGTCACGAACGAGGGTTCGGATGGCGAGGTTGAACGAACTTTCGCCATTGTAGCCAACCCACCCGATGGCCCCGCAATAGATGCCACGCGGCGAATGTTCCAGTTCGCGAATAATTTCCATGGCCCGTTTTTTCGGAGCCCCGGTGATGCTTCCGCCAGGAAAACAGGCCGCCAACGCGTCGATGACCTGGAGATCGGGACGTAATGCGCCTGTGATGGTGGACACGAGGTGATGAACTTGCGCGAGCGATTCTAACTGGAGCATTTCGGTCACTTGCACACTGCCAAATTCACACACCTGGCCGAGATCGTTGCGCAACAAGTCGGTAATCATGACGAGCTCGGCTATTTCTTTTGTAGAGGTTTGAAGATCATAAGCCGCGCGCCGATCGTCCGCCGGATCGGCAAACCGCGGACGAGTTCCCTTGATGGGGCGAGTCTCCACGCACCTGCCGGAAATTTTAAGAAACAATTCCGGCGATGAACTCAGCACCTCTTTCCCATCCAACGAAAGCCAGGTCGCCATCGGCGCGGGCGTGGCCGCACGCAATGACTCATACAACCGAAAGAGCGATCCGCCTGCCACCTCCGCCACAAAGGCGTGCGACAAATTAACCTGATAGATATCCCCCGCCCGAATCCATTCATGAATCCGCTCCACACCGCGGAGAAACAGGTCGCGACCGGTCGCCGCCACAAAAGGGCCGATGACCACCGACTTGTCCTCCGGTTCGTCCTCCGTCTCACGCAGGCATTCGGAAAGCCGCCCGATTTCCGTCCATGCCGAGTCCGCATGATTGAAAACTAACATTTCCGGGAACTCTCCGAACACGAAATCCCCCTCGTAGGTCACCCAGCCGCACAACCCACCGAGCGGAAACGCCGGGCCGACCATCGGCCCCGCAGGCGCGTCCAATTGCGTGACACCCTGCTTGAGCACGTCACCTAACATTGCACGGTCCGCCGCCGAATGGATCGACCCGCGCATCACCCGCGCCGGACGCGCCGCAATCACCGAGACCGGCGGCCCGGCCGACGCGGGCAGGTTGCCCGCCGTGTCGAAAAACACCAAACCTGGCAGATGGCGCAGTTGCGCCGCCACCCGCACGGGTGACTGTCCCGCAAGCCGCTCAGGCCGCGCCAGGATCGGTGTGGTTGCCTTTGCCATCGCGCCACAAAGCAAGGCCCGCCCGCCATCCGAAGCAAGCCGGAAACCCCGGCCGTTCAGAGAGGCAAGTCAGAAAGACAAGTGCTTATGCGCCTGGACGCAGCAGTCAGTCGTAGCGATGCAAGCGCGTGAATTAAAGGAAACTCCTTTTATGGAGCACCCTCTGGAGCGCGCGCGATTTGCAAAAAGGAATCAGCTGAGCGAATGAGCGGATGAGCACGGAAACCGGTTCCCTTGACTTGCGTGCTTTGGTTTGTGTGCCCTGTGTCGATGCATGCTCGCAGCAACTGGCGCGTAATGACTTCACAACTCTCTTAAAATCTGCGTCGATCCTACTCATTTGACTCGTCATCAGAAATGAAATGCTTTTCCATTTCGTCCGATTGTGGTTGTATTTTCCAATCTTCGATCCAAGAGCTGCACACCCTATCCCCCGCCGCCACCCACTGACCATGGCCTTCACCGCATCACAAATCGCCGACATCGAAGCCGCCATGGTGGACTTCCTCGCCCGCCGTCGTCCGCCCGCAGAAATTCGTGACAGGCTGGATCTCGCCTGGCGCATCGAAGATCAAAGCGTGGTGATCTTCAGCATTCATCCGTTGTGGGGGGACGCGAGCCAGCACACCGAAGAGCCTGTGGCCAAAGCCACCTACGTCCGGAGCATAAACCGGTGGCGAGTGTATTGGCAGCGTGCCGATCTCAAGTGGCACGGCTACGAACCGCACCCGCAAGCTGTATTCTTCGAGGAGTTTCTCGCCGTGGTGGATGAGGACAAACACTGCTGCTTCTGGGGCTGAGCGGATCCAATCCACAAGCCGCCTCTGGCGGTGGCCGGAGCGCGATCTATCAGCTCAATGTGTGAACGCAATAGCGGGCCATCGAGGAAATATCAGGCCTAAGCCCTGCCTCGCCAAGCAATCCGTTGGTGCTTTGGCGCGTGATTTTCACTTGCCCCATCCTTGTGCGATCCACACATTACCACTCGTGGATGGACGGTTGAATTGAAAAGACCGCGATTCCTGCCAACCCGATTACAGAGAGGAATAACAAAATGAATTTAGGTGGATTCTCATGGAGACGGCTTGTGGGGATTTC
>CAIYYV010000123.1 GCA_903930425.1 Akkermansiaceae bacterium
AAGTCACCGCCTCCCTCGCCCGCATCGTCGCCCAACATCAGCGGGATTTCCCCAAGCCGCTCAAGTGGTTCGAAATCGGCCAATGCTTCCGCTACGAAAAACCCCAGAAAGGCCGCGGCCGCGAGTTCCATCAGTTCAACGTCGATATCCTCGGTGAAGCCGGCCCCGCCGCCGATGCCGAACTCATCGCCCTGGCCATCGAGACCATGCTCGCCTTCGGCTTTGTCGCCGGCGACTTCCTCGTGCGCGTCTCGGATCGCAAGGCGTGGCTGGATTTCGCCGCCCGCCACGGTCTCGCCGAGGAAAGCATTCCGGAGTTTCTCGGCATCATCGACAAACTCGAACGTGAAAACCCCGCCACCCTGACCACCAAACTCGCCGGCTTCGGCCTCAGCTTGGAAGCGGTTTGCGAATTCATCGCCAACCCCGCCAACGCCTCGCCGGCCTATCAGGCTATCCTCGACGACCTGACAGCCCGCGGGTTTGCCGATTTTGTGTCGCTGGATCTATCAATCGTGCGCGGCCTGGCCTATTACACCGGCGTGGTGTTTGAGGTGTTCGATGCCAAGAAATCGATGCGTGCCGTAGCCGGCGGCGGACGCTACGATACCTTGGTGGCCACCCTGTCCGACGGTGCCACCGATCTGCCCGCCACCGGCTTTGCCATGGGCGACTACGTCATCCGCAACCTCATTGAGGAAACCACCCACGCCGCCATGCAGATGGAAGTCTGGCTCCAGCGCAATGCCGCCGCCTGCGACGTGTTTGTCGTGGTCGCCGACGAATCCCAGCGCCCTGCCGCACTGCGCCTCGTCACCGACCTGCGCCGCGCCGGCATTGCTGCGGATCTGCCACTGACCCCGGCCAAGGTGGCCAAGCAATTTCAAAGTGCGGGGCGATCCCGTGCCCGCTTCGCGCTGGTGGTTGGCACGGAATATCCCGCGCTCAAACTCAAGGTTCTGGCCAGTCGCAGCGAGGAATCCGGCGACGCCGCCACCGCCGTCGCCTGGCTCCGCGAGCGCCTCCAACAACCCGATGGGCCTCTGCTGGCGTGAAAGGGTGTAATGAACCGCAGATGAACACAGATGAACGCAGATTTCTTACTTAAAGATGAAACCGATGCCATTATCGGTTCAGCGTTTGCTGTACTGAATGAGATCGGCCATGGCTATCATGAAAAGCCCTATGAGAATGGGCTAGTTGTTGAGTTTAGGTTTAGAGGCATCACATTCTCGCAGCAACCCCGCTATCCAATCATGTATCGGGGCGTCCAAGTGTCAGAGTTCGTTCCCGATTTGATCGCATTCGAAAAAATCATTATTGATGCCAAAGTCATCGAACGCATCACGGATCAGGAAATCGGCCAAATGCTTAACTACCTAAGAGTCACAGGACTTCCCGTAGGCCTGATCCTCAATTTCAAAAACCCCAAACTCGAATTCAGAAGAGTCGTTTTATCCACCCAGCATTTCCTTCATCACCCCAATTCTTGATTTATCTGCGTCCATCTGCGTCCATCTGCGGTTCATTTTCTTCTGTCTCTTACCATTACCTTCTAACTAATAACCTATAACTCTCAACCACCATGCGCACCCACCATTGCAGCGAACTCCGCGAATCCGACATCGGCCACTCCGTCACCCTCATCGGCTGGGTCAACTCCGCGCGTGACCACGGCGGGGTCATCTTCATCGACCTGCGCGACCGCGAGGGCCTCACCCAGTGCGTGTTCCGTCCCGAGGAAAATCCGGAAGTGGCGGTGCTCTCGCACACCCTGCGCGAGGAAGACGTCGTGCAAGTGACCGGCCGGGTGGATAGGCGGCTCGATGGTTCGGAGAACGTGAAAATCCCCACCGGCGCCATTGAGATTGTGGTCACCACCCTGCGCATCGTCAACAAGGCCGACGTGCTCCCGTTCCAACTCGACAAGGAATTGTCTAACGAGGACATGCGGATGAAGTACCGCTATCTGGACCTGCGCCGCGCCCGCATGAGCAAGAACATCCGCCAGCGCAGCGTGATCACCTCCGCCGCCCGCCGCTATCTCGATGACGCCGGGTTTTACGAAGTGGAAACCCCGATCCTCTCCAACCCCACGCCCGAAGGCGCTCGCGACTTCCTGGTCCCCTCCCGCCTCAACCCCGGCCGCTTCTACGCCCTGCCCCAGGCACCCCAACAATACAAACAACTCCTGATGGTGGCCGGTTTGGAAAAGTACTATCAAATTGCCCGCTGTTTCCGCGATGAAGACTTGCGCGCCGACCGCCAACCGGAGTTCACCCAGATCGACATCGAGGCGAGCTTCATCAACCAGGAGGATATCATCACGGTGGTGGAAGGTTTGCTCGTGACCATGTTCAAGGCCGGCCTCGGCATCGATGTGCCTGACAAATTTCCGCGCCTGACCTATCGCGAGGCGATGGACGTCTACGGCTCGGACAAGCCGGACACGCGCTACGGCATGCAGATCATCGACCTGGCGGATGTCTTCGCCACCACCGAGTTCAAGATTTTCCGCGGCACGCTGGATGGCAGCGGCGTGGTGCGCGCCATCAATGCCAAGGGCTTTGCCGGCATCACCACTGGCCAGATGAACCGCCTCAACGAGATCGCCATCCAGGCCGGCCTGCCCGTCAAGACGCTGGCCTTTGTCAAGTGTGAGGGCGGCGAATACAAAAGCCCGCTGTGGAAATTCTTCACCGAGGCGGAGAAAGCGGCGCTCATCGCCAAACTCGAAATCGCGGAAGGCGACATTGTGTTTTTCGGGGCCGGCGCGGTCGATACGGTCAGTACCATCCTCGGCCGCGTCCGCACCGAGACTGCCACCATGATGGAACTCACCAAGGACTCCACCGCCTACAACTTCCTCTGGGTCGTGGATTTCCCGCTGCTCGCCCACGACGAGGAAACCGGCGGTTGGGGGGCCGTCCATCATCCGTTCACCCGCCCCCATCCGGATGATATAGCTTTGTTAGAAGCGGGCGACTATGCCAAGGTGCGTGCCTGTGCCTACGACGTCGTCCTCAACGGTTACGAACTCGGCGGCGGCTCGATCCGGATTCACGAAAAAGACCTCCAGGCGCAAATGTTCGCCGTCCTGGGTGTGGGACCCGAGGAACAACAAATCAAATTCAGCCACCTGCTGGATGCATTCCGCTTTGGTGCCCCGCCGCATGGCGGGCTGGCCCTCGGCCTGGACCGCATTGCCATGCTCATTGCCGGTGAGGAAAGCATTCGCGAGGTCATCGCTTTCCCGAAAAACAACAAGGGCGCCGACCTGATGTCTCACAGCCCGTGCCTCATCGAGCACAAGCTCTTGCGCGAGGTCTATGTCCAATCCACTTGGA
>CAIYYV010000124.1 GCA_903930425.1 Akkermansiaceae bacterium
ATGCCCGCGCCACGTGGCCCGGGCATCCTGCCCGGTGGCCCCATACAAAAGTGACTCCCTATTCCACACCCGAGCACAGCGAACCGGAACGAAGTGGAGACAGCCAAAGACAAATGGCTAACCCTATCGGCGCCGCCGGTGGGAACGCGGGGGATCGAGCGCCACGGCAGGTGGAGCGGCCGCGACCGGATCCGCACCGATGGCGATGCGGTCGCGACCCCAGGCTTCCAACTCAGTGAGGGCACACCAACTCTCAGGCTTGGGTTGCGGAAGACTCGGCTCAAAGCGCAGGGACTGGGTGGTGATCACACGCTTGAGAAGAAACGTTTGGGCAGTGGCGACCGGCGCAAGAGTGAGCGATTGCCTGGAGCCATCCGAAAAGCGAATCACCGCCTTCTGCCAGGTGCCATCGTGCGGAAAATCGGCGCGCAGAAGAATCACGATCTTGTCGAGTTCAACGAGTCTGCCAAAATCCACCTGCCACCAGAGATCCGATTGGATTGCGGGACCCCAGGATTGAAACGGCCACGCGCCGTGACCAAGGTTGTTCACTTGTCCGTCAATCGCATGGCGGGCCTCAAATGCTGTATCGTTGCGACAAACACTGTTCGTCGTGGCATGGGGAAATCCTCCCGCATCAGTCCGGTCCTTCGGATTGCACGCCACGTTCCGGTAGGCATCGAGATCTCGGTTCATCGCAGGCCGGCGACGCGGCTCCAACTTGGGATCAATCGGAATCGACAACACCGAAAAGGCGCCGTCATCTAACAACACAGTGGCCTCCTGACCTGCGGCGGGCAGCGCGTCACAGCGTCCCTCAAGCGCCGCAAACGCGCGCCGCTTTGTGAGAAAATGCTGGTATCTGGCAGCTTCGTCGGCATTCCAAGAATGACCCTCAAGATAATCGCCGCCAAAAGGAACTAACAGGTCGATCCATGCGGCGAATTTGTCGAGTTCCTCGCGGCCGAGCTTGACATTATGATGGCCATTCCGAAGTTGGACGAACAACCCGCTGGTGGCGCTTCCGGCGGAATAGGGCGGCAGCATCGGCGGGGCGGATTGGATGTCATACCAATTGACTAACGGACTCTGGCGGCCCCTGGCGGGGACTTCGAATGGCCGGGCTCCCGGATCGTATGTTTTGTTAGAAAACCGGACGCCGGTGAGAGCGAGATATGAATCGCTCCAACACTTTTTCGCTTGAGGATCGGGCGTGGTGGTTCCCTTGAGACTGAACGCCTTGTCATTCGCGAGCTTCGTGCCTCGGGCCACCGGTTGGTCGTGGCAACGAACACACTGCTTGTCGAGGATTGGCTGGATTTCACGGGCAAAACTGAAGCCGCGAGCCGGCCCGTAAAACGGTTTGAGTTTCGCCGGACCGGCCAGCATCGCCCGGGAGATATCCGGATGGGCGGGAGGCGTTAGATTTTTGTCCTCATGGCACCCGACACAGGAAAAGGTTTCGCCGGGCTGCAGCGTGGACCACGAGCGCATCGTCTGAATCACCCGACGCTCGGCATCCAGCACCTGAAAATACACAGGCGTCCTGGCCGGCACCTCAAACAATGCCGACCCATCAGATTGAATCGGCGTGGTGCCCAGAATGATTTTAGGATCCCAGGCCCCGTTAGAAACGGCAATCGGCGTGCTGCACAATGCCCCGCCTGCCGCGCCTTGATTGCCATTTGAACCGATACCCGCAGCACGGAAGTCAAGTTGGACCACGCGGATTTCTTTGGCACTGCCCCGAGGCACCCCTTGAAGACCCGGCCCGGCATACACATCCTGCATATAATAGATACCGGTCGTCTTGCGCGGATCCACCGGAGATTGGCGCGTTTCCGGCGCCTTGCGCACGGTGAGCGCAACTGCCTGGTCACACGAGGCGGCGGGATCAGAGGCTAACAATTCCCGGCGGCCGTCATTGTCCATCCAATAAATGCGAAACACGCGCTCGAGACGGTCCTTGCGCGAAATATGAACCCCGTTATCAGGCCAAAAACTCACAAGAAATTCATGGTCGTTGAGTGGATAGGGATGCATCCATTGATCGCCTTGCTGGCCGTATGAGTCAATGCGGACCGCCGGGGCGTCACGGACGGGCGCGATCAGTTGCACGCCTTGATTTTCCTGCCGACCTTTCGCTGGATCGATGATCGCGAGCTTTCCGGCCTGGCCGGAATGATGACCTGATAGAATGGCGGCCACCCGATCCGTGCCTGGAATCCCGCGTGCATGCAGAATGCTGGTGGGAAACCACGAGTTGTTGCCGTAATACTCGGTCTGCCCGGTGCCGTCCGGATTCATTTGGAAAAGCGGCTGCGGGTAAATCTGACCCCGGTCGTTGTATTCCCAACGCGTGTAAACGACCCGCCCGTCGTCCAACACCTGCGGGTAATTCGTGTGCACCTGATCAAAACCCATACGGCGGATCCGTCGGCCGTCCGCATCACACGCATAAAGATTGCTCACCTCAGTCCACCAGCAATCCACCGTCTGCACACAGCGCGTCGACGAAAAAAGAATCCCTCCATCCGGCAAATAAACCCCCTCGTAGTCCGCCACCCCAAGCCCCGCTGTGAGTTGACGCAGCCGACCGCTTGCCACATCCATCTCATGCAAATGATAGTCATCTAGCCGATCCGATTTTTTCCAGGCAAAGAGAATCTTTTTGGCGTCCCAGTCGACCTGCGGGTCACGGATGATGCCATGCGGGTCATCAATGAGTGTGCGCACCGTGACGACCCCATCACGCAACTCCATCATACAAAGACTGGCTCCCAATTCATGGGATCGCTCCGCCTGCGCGTCACTTTGTGCCTCTGTATACGCATAATGCGAACCACCCAAATTGTAGTGCTTCGCAAACACCATCCGCGGTGCCTGCGATTGCACGGTGACCAGACGAAGCAAGCGCCGATGACCGGAAATTTTGGCATATAACTCGAGCCAGCGCCGGTCACCGGGCGGAACTGCAGCCAACGCGCCCAATTCGCCGCGAAAGACCGCACCAGCCGCACCCAGCTCGGACACGGCTTTTTCTAACAGATCGCTTCCCGGCGGATTGCTGCCATTGAGCCATTCAACGCGCCGAACGCCCAGATCCTGATGCAACCAATCGGATTCGACAGGATACTCGCAGTCGAGCCGCCGCCATTGGTCCGCGGCACTCTGGGCCCGAGTGGCGGCAGGCTGCGACAAAACCTGCTCACGGGCGGCGAGCACCGCGTCCGGCCAGGTCACTGCCGCGGCATGACATACGACCCAGGTGTTGAGCATCGCCGCGACGAGACAAAAAGACCGGAACCTCCAGTGAAATGGAGCCACCGCCCACTTGCCTATGATCATTTCATGAATACGTGATCGATGCCCGCATCTATCACGCAAATGGCACCCGCACCTCGATGCCAGCTGATAGAAAACGGGGCATCGGGCATAGCAGGCGTTTTTACGCCCGTAAAAGAATGCGCTGGATGTTCGCTCGTCATGCGTTAGTTTCACCGCGTGTTCCAAATTGTTTTCAATGAAATCAGCGCGGCCGAGCTTTCGAGTCTCGGGACGCTCGAGCAAATTGAATTGATTGATGAATTCAAAGTCGGCCAGGAAGACCTCGACCGCCTAACCGGTGAGCGCTTCGGAAAAATCGAGCGGGACGGTCGGGTGTTATACCGTTACCGGGCAAAGGATTACCGGTTTTACTTTGAGGTGAAAGAATCCGCGGTGATTGTGCATCGCGTTTTGCACAAGGGCACGTTTTCGGATTTTCTGTTTCGTTCGAAGCTGCCACTGGCAGAAGATGAAGCGCTTGCCGGCTCCAAACACTTTTGGAAACTCATCGATGAGGGGCGCAATGCCCGCCGCTTGTGAGCTCGTCGCGCGATCGATGTGTAGCGTTTTACCAACCGCCGCCGAGCGCCTTGTAGAGGGCGATGCAATCGGATGCCAGAGCGAGATTGCTTTGAGAATACTCGCTTTCCGACTGCAGAAGCGAGCGCTGCGCGTTGAGCACGTTGAGGAAATCACTTTGGCCGGCGGCATATAACTTGAGAGAAAGATCCACGGCGGTGCGGTTCGAACTCACCGCCTCGGCCAGGGCCGCGTGCCGCTTGCGGTCGTTAGAACTGGCCACCATGGCGTCCTCGACTTCCTGCAGTGCGACGAGCACGGTTTTGCGATACGCGAGGACCGCCTGATCACGCAGCGCCTTTTGCACGCGAATGTTCGCCTGGAGATTGCCACCTTGAAACAATGCCCAGTTGAAGGACGGACCATAAGTGCCGACGCGCGACGCCGGCGACAACCAATCCGATAACTTGGCGCTTTGTTGGTTGACCGAACCGGTAAGCGAAAACTTGGGAAACAAATCGGCCACGGCCACTCCGATTCCTGCGGTGGCGGCATGCGCATTCGCCTCCGCACTGCGGATGTCCGGCCGACGGCGCAACAGGTCGGACGGAATGCCGACAGGCACGGTGGTCGTGACAGTGGGCACCGGCCTGGAGTCTGACAACATCCCCACCAATTCACCCGGCGGACGATCTAACATCACGGAGATGGCATGGGCGGATTGAATGGCGGCGGTTTCCAAGCGCGGGATGGCGGCCTTGGTATTGGCGACGAGCGCGGCCGCATTCGCCACGTCGAGATCACTCGCGAAGCCGGCACCGCGGCGGTCACGCGTGAGTTGCGCGCTGTCCTTTTGGGTCGCCAAGTTGCGGCTTGCCACGGAAATTTGATCCTGAATCGATCGCAACTGGCAATACGTAAGAGCCACTTCCGCCGCCATGCTGAGTCGCGTGGCATCGAGATCGGCCGCCACGGCCGCCACGCGGGCGTCTGCGGACTCATGGTTGCGGCGCTTGCCGCCGAATAAGTCGAGTTCCCAGGCGACACCCAATCCGCCATGATAACTTCGATTGTATCCGCCGCCCGCCCCGCCGCTGTGGGATTCCTGTTCACTGGCCGAGCTGGAGAGCCACGGCCAAAATGATGCGACAGCGGCCTGCCGCTGGGCGCGTGCCTGCGAAAGCCGGGCTACCGCTTGCTGCACATCGAGGTTCACCGAGACCGCCTGCTCGACGAGCCAGTTGAGTTTCGGGTCGTGAAACCGCCGCCACCAACGAGCGAGATCGGCGGGCTTGGCAGCGGCACTTGTTTGATTCTTGTCGTGGCTCCAACGGCCGGGCAGACGGTTGTCGGGACGATGGAAATCAGGACCCACCGAACAAGCCGTGGCGAACAGTCCTAACAAGACAGCGAGCGTTTTCATAGATGTCATAAACCAATTGAGAGGATGCGGAACGGAGGCCCGACGGAAATCATTCATAACGAAGGGCTTCAATCGGATCGAGACGGGATGCCTTCCAGGCTGGATAATAACCAAAGATAATGCCGACCGTCGCGGAAACCAATACCGAGGCAATGATGGCACCCATCGACGGCAGGGTCGGCCAGTGAAGGATTTTGGAAACAAGATAAGAACTGCCGCGCCCAAGAGCGATACCCATGGCACCACCGGCCAAGCACAACATGACAGACTCTGTTAGAAATTGACGGAGGATATCAATGCCGCGGGCCCCAACCGCCATCCGCAACCCAATCTCCTTGGTGCGCTCGGTCACCGAGACGAGCATGATATTCATAATGCCCACGCCGCCGACGATCAGCGAGATCATGGCGACCACAAGCAGGAGTTTGGTCATCATCACGGTGGTCGACGACAGGACTTTGGTAATCTCCGCCATGTCGCGAATGTTGAAATCATCCACCTGCCCTTCTGCAATGTGGTGGCGATCATGAAGCAGGCTCGTGATTTGACGGGTGGCCTCCTTGGTTTCCGCAGCGCTCGTCGCGGAAACAATGATTTGATCCACCGTGATCATGCGTGCCGGCATCGGGCTGTTCTTGGCCTGAATCGCCGAACGCGCGGGATAAATCGCCTGCGCCGATCCAGGATAAAGCTGTCCGCGCGGGGTGGTGGTGGTGGTGCCGGCGGCAGCGGCGGCTGCGGCAATGTTCGCGGTCGTCCCTCCGGAAATCCGGAACTTGATCGTGGTCCAAGGAGCAACTAACAGATCATCCTGATCCCGGCCCATCATGTTGGCACCCTTTTTTTCGAGCAATCCGACGACGCGAAGAGCGACATTTTGGAGGCGCACTTCCTGACCGATAGGAGACTGCCCTTGGAACAACTCGCGCGCCAGCGTTTGACCTATCAGGCAGACACTCGCGGCGTTGCGCACGTCACGGTCCTCAAAGGCCGCGCCTTCGAGGATCGGCCAATCGCGCACTTGGAGAAAGGCCGGCGTGCTGCCAAGGATTTCATGAGGCACCCAATTTTTATTGCCGAAGATGACTGGCGCGTTTTTGGCGCGGACGACCGGGGCGGTGGCGCGGATGGACGGGCATTCATTGAGGAGCGCCTCGCTATCCTGCGGGGTGAGCGTCATGGTGCTGCCCGCGCCAAACGAAACTCCGCCGCTGGCCGCCGCGCCCGGAAAAATCATCAATGTGTTCGCACCCATGCTGGCAATCGTCTTCTGGATTTCAGCCGAGGATCCATTGCCAATTTCCATCATGGCAATCACCGCGCCCACACCGATGACGATGCCCAGTGTCGTGAGTGCCGAGCGCATCACGTTGCGCCGCAGCGCGGTGACTGCGGCAAGCAAAATCCGAAGCAACCTCATGACACCTCCTCGGTTTGCGTTTCATCGGCCTCGATCAGGCCGTCTGCCATGCGGATCACGCGGCGGCAATGCGCGGCCACTTTCGGGTCGTGAGTGACAATGAGGATGGTGATGCCGTCCTGCGCGTTGAGTTGTTTGAAAAGCGCCAGCACTTCACGGGTGGTGTTTGAGTCGAGGTTGCCGGTCGGCTCATCGGCCAGCAAAAACGGCGGGTGATTGATCAGGGCACGCGCCAGCGCGACGCGTTGCTGCTGGCCACCCGACAACTGCGACGGGTGGTGGTCCATGCGGTCAGCAAGGCCAACACGTTCTAACATCGATTCCGCCCGCTGTTTCGCCTCCCTGTTTGAAATCGGGCTGCGGCCATAAAGCAGGGGCAACATGACCTGAGCCAGGGCCGTCGTCCTCGATAACAAGTTGAAGCTTTGAAACACAAAGCCCATCTTCTTGTTGCGAAGCAGTGCGCGCTCGTCATTCGAAAGACGCGTAACCTCCGTGCCATCTAACAAATACTCGCCAGAGGACGGGCGGTCGAGGCATCCCAGGGTATTCATCAGCGTGCTTTTTCCCGATCCGGACACGCCGGTGAGCGCGACCAACTCGCTTTTGGCGAGGTTCAGTGAGATGCCTTTGAGGACCGGGAGCACGACCTCTCCCAGGTAGAAAGTTTTGCGGATATCCCGCAGTTCGATGAGATGGATGGGATCACTCGGCATCGGGCGCGGCAGCTTATCTTCGAGGTCCGTGTGGGGGGAATTTCGGAGCGAAGGGGTTGGTGGTTTCGGTGGATTCCGCGACTTCCTCATCGCGTTGTTCGCCGATGACCACGGCCACGCCTTCCAGGGGCTTGTCGGCACACAGGGACATGACTTCCGTCACGACGCCATCAGTGATGCCCGTGCGCACTTTGAGCGGAATCACGCAGTTCGGATATTGACTGTCACACACCCACAAAATGCCCGTCGGGCTTCGTTTTTTTTCGGCGGGCTTGGCGCTGTCCTTGGAGCTTTCCTTTTTCGCGGATTTCGGGTTAAATGGGTTCTCGGTGCCCGGGGCGAGTTGTTTATCGGACGGGCGCCAGCGCAAGGCCGCATTGGGAACGGTCAGGACGTTCTGCTTGTGGTCGATCTCAAACTTCATGCTCGCAGTGAGGTAGGGCAGAAGCTTGCCGTCGGCATTGTCAGTGTTGATTTCAACGGTGTAGGTCACCACGTTTTGCGACATGGTGGCGTTGAGGCGGATTTTATTGACGGTGCCCGAGAAGGATGCGCCAGGGTAGGCATCCACGGTGAAGGTGACCGCTTGCCCAATGTGGATGTTGCCGATATCCGCCTCATTGACGGCGACCCACACCTCCATTTTGGTCAAGTCCTTGGCGAGCAGGAAAAGACTGGAGGCGCTCATGTTAGACACCACCGTTTGGCCGACATCGACTCGCCTGTCGATGACGATGCCTTTGACCGGCGAGGTGATCGTGCAATAACCGAGATTACGGTCGGCCAATTGGATCGACGCCTGAGCCTGCGTGACCGTGGCATGACTGGTCGCAATTTGAGCGTTGGAAACAGCGCAGGCGGCCTCGACGGCGGCCATGTTCGCCTTGGCGGCCTCACAGGCACTTTGATAGGTGTCAAAAGCCGATTGAGAGAGAGAATTGGAAGGGCCCAGTTTTTCGGCGCGGTTCCAGTCTTTTTGTGCCTGGTTGCTTTGGGCGCGCGCCTGTTCGAGTTTCGCCTTGCTTTGCAACAGCCCGGCCTCCGCGGAAAGCACCGATGACTTGGCCTGCAGGAGCAGGGCCTCAGACTGCTTTTTTTGGATGGCGTAAAGCGAGTCGTCGATTTTTGCCAGCAGCATGCCCGCATCCACCACGGACCCATAATCGATGCTTTTGCCGTTCGTGTCCTTGCCGAAGGATAGGATTTGCCCGGTGACTTGGGCGCCGATATCGACGACTTCCTCAGGTTCCAAGGTGCCGGTCGCGCTGATGGTAGCGAAGACGTCCCCCTGTTTCACCGGCACGGTTTGCAAGTCCGGCAGGGCGACTTCTTGTTGCCGGAAAACCCGCCAAGCGATCAGGGCCACAGCGGCAATACCGAGAAAAATGATGAGCGAACGGGGCAGTCGTTTCATGTCGTGCGAGTAGAACGGAAGAAGGGCGGCCAAACTTTCGCCGTCATAACGGCAATGTCCGGTGACCCTTGCGACTGTGCCGTGAGACTCGCGAGACACAAGCTCTATCGGTTTCAAGTACACGCGCCGCCGCGCCGCCGTTCTTTGCTCTTTGCGCGGGTCCGATTGTGGACCACCCTGCGGTTCATGGAGCGCTGCGCGCATTGCGGGACTGGTTTTGCGGCCCATTCGGCCGACGACCGGTATTGTTGTCGTGGCTGCGAAGCGGTCGCAATCTTGATTTCGGAACAGGGTTTCAATCAATTTTACGAGCTCAAAAAGGGACTCACGCTCGCCCCAGTCCGCAGCCGCCCGTTCGAGGAACACGATTTTTCCTGGTTGGAAAAAAAAGTGTTAGACGCGGAGCGCCGGGCCGCATCCCGCCATGAATGCGCTCGATTGGAACTGCGCTTGGAGGGCGTTTCCTGTGTCGGTTGCGTGTGGTTGGTGGAAAAATTGTTCGCCCGGCATCCGGGCGGGGTTCGGGCGGCGGCGAACCCGTCGAACGGGCACCTGCATCTCGAGTGGGTGCCCGGACAATGCGAGATCGAGCCATTTTTGCGCGAGCTTTGTCATTTCGGTTATGTGGCGGTGCCCGTCGGTCGGGCGGGTGCCGGCACGGAGCGGCGCGGTCTTGCCGCCCGTCTGGGTTTGTGCGGGGCCTTCGCCCTCAACACGATGGGCTTCTCACTGCCCGCCTATCTCGGCATGCCCGCGGATTTCGAATTTGCCGGGCTGTTCCAATTGGTCGCCTTTCTATCAGCCACCCTTTCAATGCTTGTGGGAGGCGGTTATTTCATCGACCGCGCATGGCAGGCGCTTCGAGCGCGCACACTGCACATCGATCTCCCAATCTCACTCGGCTTGATCTCAGCTTATATCGGCTCGGTCGCCGGATGGATCATCGCCAGCAAGCCACTCATGTATTTCGATTTCGTCTCAATTTTTGTATTTCTCATGTTGGGTGGCAGACAGTTGCAGAGCGCAGCAGTCGATCGCAACCGGTGCCGGTTGGTCCGCCAACAACCGGTGCCGGACTGCGTGCCACAAGCCGCCAACCCCGAAAAATCATTCGCCCGCGACGAGCTCATGCCGGGACACCAATTCCTGTTAGGCCCGGGGCAGGCCTTGCCTGTCAGCGGCCTGTTAGCTGCGGGAGAGGCGGATTTTTCATTGGAATGGATCCATGGCGAGGCCGATCCGAAGCGGTTTTCCGCGGGTGCCAGATTGCCCGCCGGAGCGATTTTACTGAGTCGCTCACCCGCAGTGATCGAGGCCGACGAAACTTGGGAAGGATCGTTGTTAGAAAAATTAACCGCGCCGATGGGATCCGAGCGCGCCGCGCCGGGACTGGATGCATTGCTGCGAGTCTATCTGGTCGTGGTGCTCGCGCTGGGTGTGTCGGCCCTGGTTTTTTGGGCCATGCTGGGTCAGGGTTTGACTGGGGTGCAGGCGATGATTTCGGTGTTTGTCGTGTCCTGTCCGTGCGCGTTGGGCGTCGCCATCCCTCTGGCCGACGATTTGGCGGCCAAGGGGATGGAACGATTGGGAGTCTTCGTGAGGTCAGCGACCCTCTGGTCGCGACTCCGCCACGTGCGCCAAGTCATCTTTGACAAAACCGGCACGCTCACGCTCGAACGACCGGCATTGGAAAATCCGGAAAGCATCGCCCAACTCGACGACACCGATGCGCTCGCCCTCGCTCAAATGACACGCGGGTCCTTGCACCCCATGTCCCGATCCCTGCTCGAAACCTTGGGAAATCGCGGCCAAAAGTTGCTCGCTCAACACGGCCCCGGCACGCCCCACGAACTTCCCGGCACGGGCGTCACCCTGTCCACTCACCGAGGACTCTGGTCGCTCGGCAAGGTCGACGGGTCCTCGCTCGAAAAACCGACCCCCACCCACGAAAATACCGCAAGCGAATTGCGCCTCGACGGCCACTTGCGCGCCTCGTTTCATTTTCGTGAATCCCTGCGCCCAGGCACCCTCACCATGCTTCGGTTATTGGAACGGCGCGGACTTTCCCTGCACCTCCTTTCGGGCGATCATCCGACAAAAGTCAATGCCATGGCCCACACGCTTGGCCTCGCCGCAGGTCAGGCGCTCGGCGGACTCTCTCCAGTGGATAAAGCCACCCGCGTCCGCGCACTCAACCGCCACGACACGCTTTATGTCGGAGATGGTGCCAATGATTCCCTGGCATTCGATGCCGCACTCGTGACCGGCACCCCGGTCGTCGACCGCAGCCTGCTCGAATCCAAAGCGGACTTTTTCATGCTGGGATCCGGCTTGGAATTTCTCCCACGATTGTTAGACACTGCACGAACCCGAGCGCATGCGGTGCACGCGGTCTTTGGTTTTTCCCTGCTGTATAATGTGGGAGTGGTGGCGTTTTCGATGGCAGGGCGGATGAGTCCTTTGGCGGCCGCGATCCTGATGCCGCTCAGCTCAATCATTTGCCTCTTGCTGGTCGCAACGATTTTCCGCAGAAAATCACCGAACAATGGTTGAATTCTCTGGAGATGCCTCCTACTCTGCCTCGGACTTCCGCACTTGTGATGATGACCACCTCCTTTCAACCCCACCAGGAATTCGAAAACTCACTGCTTCAGCGAATCACCCATTCGGATCGCTATAAAATGCATCAAGAAGCTTTCCGTACCGCGACCGGGCTGCCCCTGCGTCTCGTGTCCGCAGATCCGGATGGATGGTGCCTGGATGATCAAAAGGTCAACCGCAGCCCGTTCTGCGAATCCCTCAACCTCATCGAGGGCACCTGCGACGCTTGCGTGGAAACCAATCGGCGCCTGATGAATGAAGCCGAGGTCAACGGCCCGACCACCTGCCATTGCTTCGCCGGCCTCTGCGCCACCGCCATCCCCATCAAAATGGGAGCCACCGTCATCGGCTATCTGAAAACCGGCCAAGTCTTCAGCCAAATCCCAACCGAAGCGCAGTTCAAAAAACTCCTCGGTGCGATCGGCCATAAAACACTGGCCAAAACCGTGCGCGACCAACTCAAAACGGCTTATATGCAAACCCGTTTTGTCAAACCACTCCGCTATCAAAGCATGGTCACTCTGCTCCAAAGCTTCGCCGAGCAACTCAGTGAACACGCCGAATCACTCGCCATCATCGAGGAAGGCAGCGAACCGTCCGCCATCGCAAAGGCCCGAAAATACATCCACGCCAACCTCGATCAACCCCTGCCCCTCGGACTTGTCGCCAGCCAAGCCGGCCTCAGCGAGTCCCATTTTTGCCGCCTTTTCAAGGATTTTGCAGGTCTAACACTCACCGATTACGTCAACCGCTGCCGCATCGATTGGGCGAAACGCGAGTTGCTCAAACATGAAACCCGCATTTCTGAAATCGCCTTCCTCATCGGCTATCAATCGCTTTCCCAATTTAACCGAAGTTTTGCCCGCATCGTAGGCTTGTCCCCCACCCTTTATCGACGCGAACGACTCGAGCGCGCAGCTTCATGACCCAGCCACCGGGTTTGCACCACCCACCCCGGAAAACCGCTCACTGAAGCCCCACGAAATTATGGAAGATCGTTATGAAATCCGCGGGAAAATCGGCCAAGGCGGACTGGGCGCGGTCTATCGCGGTTATGACACCCGGATGCACAGGGAAGTCGCCATCAAACGCATCTCCCCCGCAGGGGATGACCCGGAACTGCTAGAGGAATCCACCCGGCAACTCATCAAGGAAGCCGGAGCCTTGGCCTCGCTTCAACACCCGCATATCGTCACGATCTACGATGTCGGCTCAGACGAAGACGGGCCCTATGTGGTCATGGAATTGATCACCGGCAAAACCCTCGACGAATTGATCGAACGCGCCCCGCTCACTTGGGCGGACTTCCGGGAACTCGCCATGCAAACCCAGGAGGCACTCATCGCCGCCCAGGAACTCAACCTCGTCCACAGCGACCTGAAACCCGCTAATCTCATGCTCACTTGGCTGCCCTCCGGGAAATTCCAAGTGAAAATCGTCGACTTCGGCCTGGCCACCCTCGCCCAGTCCCAATCCAAACAGGATCTGGAATTGGCCGATGCCGTGTTCGGGTCGGTTTTTTTCATGCCGCCCGAGCAGTTTGAACGTTCTCCTTTGGATGCCCGCTCGGATTTGTATTCGATGGGTTGCGTTTACTATCAGGCACTCACCGGATCCTATCCATTTGCCGGCACCACCGGACCCGAAGTCATGGGCGCCCACCTCAACCATGTCGTTAAATCCCTCAAAGATGTGCGCTCGGGAATCCCCATCTGGGCTTGCGATTGGATCATGTGGCACCTCAATCGCTTCGCCCATGACCGCCCAGAGTCCGCACGCGAAGCCCTGTCGATTTTCCTCAAAAATGACCGTATGCCCGATCCCGCCATGAGCCTTGGAGTCCCCGCCCCCGCCCCGGGCCCTCCCCGACCCCGCTTGGTCATCCCCGGATCCAGGCCACCAACCGCCACCGCCACCGCCGCCTCGGCCACCAAGTCCCCCGCCCCCCTCCGCCAACCCGACTCGGTGGCCACCTTGCCCCCATCGGCC
>CAIYYV010000125.1 GCA_903930425.1 Akkermansiaceae bacterium
AACTTCCTTCGAGGCGACTAAAAAGCCGATCGGGTGCCGTGCACCGCGATCGACGTCCTGTCTCTCGACCGCCCACTGTCGTGACGGCCCGGCAAACTAGGAGCCTGCCCCCACCCCGTCAACTCATTTCGAAAAAATTTTCACGCCTATTTGGGGCAGGGCAAGGTGGCGGCAAATCCGCTGTTTTTGGGGAGGGGAAAACCGGGTCGGATGCCGGCACAATTGGCTGGATGCGTCGAGGATTGCAGGTTAAAAGGCCATCGATGATCACGACAACCGCTTTTTCGCTCGATGGACAAAAGATCGTTCAGACGCTCGGCATGGTGAGAGGAATCACCGTGCGGACGCGTTCTCTCCCGCTCACGATTGTGGGCGGGCTCGCCATGCTCTTTGGCGGACGCTCCCCCATTTTCAGCAATCTGTGCGAACAAGCGAGGGCGGAATCCTACGAACTCATGATCCAACATGCCGAGCAGATGGGCGCGAACGCGATTATCGCGGTGCGCTATGACACCGGGCCAATGAGTGGCGCGGCGGAAGTGCTCTGTTATGGAACCGCAGTGGTCTTGGAAGCCATCTAACAATCCGACGATCGAGGATGCCGTTAGATTTTCGGCAGTGAGATTGCAGGCGGCGAATGAGGCTTGGATTGAGCCTGTTTTATCCCCTTGCCCGCCTATCAGGTCGCTTGCGTGGGTGGCACCGTGTCCACTCGGTCAAAAAAGGGATTTTTCGACGAACCACTGATGGGAATTGCAAAAAGTTGCGAACATCCCGGAAGCAGCCCCAATTCCAGCGCCACGCGCCCTGCCGAAAACATCACGCGGCTGTCCACCCTGTGATCCGCCGCCACAGAACAGGCCGATCCAATCGCAATGCCGACATCCACCGTATTGAAAGCACAGGGCACCTCGTCAAAGTGGTTTTTTGCCGCGCAGGATTCAAACCCGCAATAACCACAATTCAAACTTTGAGTTTGGGCTTGGGTGCCGATGAGAAGCACCGCCTCGGCAGCGAGCAGATTCAGCGCATCACGGGCAATGAATTTCAGCCCGGTTTTTTCACTGTATTGGAACATGGCCTTGGACAAAATGCCGATCGTTTCACCGGTCACCAATGCGACTTCAATGATGTCGACCCCTTTTGCTTTCGGAGCAGTGCGTGCGGCAGTCATCATTTCGCCGGCGACGCGCAAGAGGCGTTCCGTGCGGGTGGTGCGTTCGTTGGTGAGCATGAGGTCTGGTGGATTTCTCAAGCACTATGCATTGCCCAACCAGGCTGTCCAGCGCAAAGGCCCGTGGAAAGCACGCCCGGGCGCCCCGATGCGCGCGTTGTGATTAAACGAGTCAATCTAAAAAAACGACGCGGAAGCATTTGATGGATTTCAGGTTTGCAAAGGGATTGATGCAGAGGTAACGATGCGGCGGAACCACTTTTTTGCACAGGATGGGAAATAAAACGAATGACCAGAACTGGGCGGCGATGGAACGATTGCGTTTCATCGAGTCGTGCGCGTGGTGGAAAGGCGTTGTGAACCGGCAGGATCTGGTGAATCTGTTCGGGGTATCGATGGCACAAGCGTCGTCGGACTTGCAGCGGTATCTGGAACTGAACCCCGGGGCCTTCGTATATAATTTGCGGCAGAAACGCTATGAGGCGACTGCGGAGATGCGGTGCCTGCTCACCACACCGCGGCTGGACGAGGCCGCGCTGCGGTTTTTGAGTGGTGATGCGCGGAGCGTCTGGGAAGGATGGGCGAGCGGGAAGCAAGGTGCCGACTGTGTGGCAGTATTGAAAATGCCGGCACGAAGCGCGGGCCCGGTCGTGGAGCGGAGGATTTTTTTGGCGGTGCTCAACAGGCTGCGGGTGAGGGTGCGCTACGCCAGCGTGAACAGCGGCAAGGAAGAATGGCGGTGGCTGCGTCCGCATGCATTTGGCCACAACGGCGCGCGCTGGCATGTGCGAGCGTGGTGCGAAAAAAACGCCGATTTCAGGGATTTCACATTGAGTCGCATTGCCGAGATCGAGTGGAGCCGCGAACAAACGGAACTTCCTGTGTTCGATAAGAACTGGGAGGAATGGGTGACGCTCCGGGTGAGCCCGAACCGCTCCTTGAAGGAAGCTCAGCGCAAGACCGTGGAGCGGGACTACGCCATGCGCAACGGGGTCTTGAAACTCAAGGTCCGCAAGGCCATGGAGGGGTATTTGCGGGATCGGCTGGGTCTCACCATGGCCGACGGCAAACCGCCGCAGAAACTGTTAGAATGACGGGCAGCCATCCCGCCAGCCCTTCCATGTTACTCGATGGCGGAGAGGGTGGGATTTGAACCCACGGTGAGTTTCACCCCACGTCCGATTTCGAATCGGGTGCCTTAGACCACTCAGCCACCTCTCCTGATGGATGCGGGCAGAAAATGAATGCGGATGCGCGGCTTGTAAAGCGTGCACACGCCAGCACAGGCAAAATCCTTGTGCGGTGGGGTGTTTGGGGATGACGGCGGCACACGGAGACTGACAATCCCTGAGATCCGTGAGATACGGAAGAGCCGTGAAGGAAGTGATGCGAAGGTTGCAATTTTCTCCATTTGCACCATGCTGCGCGTGAACCAGATGCCTGCGATGAATTCAGATGATGCGCTGCTGTTGATTCGTTGTCCCTCGTGCGGCCAGCGTTTCAAGGTTGCGGATGACCTTCGGGGGCGGACTGTGGAGTGCGGCGGGTGCGAGCACCGGTTCCGCATCAATAATGAAGCCATCGTGCGCGGAAAGAAATTTTATCCGGGTGAGAGGCCGGATTCAAAAACCAATCGATTTCAGCGCGTTCCGTTATCTCTGCCTTTGGAGACGAGCGGGATCGTGCCAACATACTATGCCGATGCGCCGGATCTCACGGCTTTTGAGCCCACTTCACCGCAGCGGATCATGGCGGGCATGTTAGGAGTCATTGGGATGGTTTCGATGGCCTTGCTTTTGATATTTGGGGCACACCGTGGAGGAGCTTTGGACGGAATGACGACCGATAATCGCCTGTTGATGGCGGGTTTCACCGGGGTTTTGGGGATTTTATTGCTGGTCTATGCCAACCCCCGGGCCCGCAGCAAGGCGATTGGAACGGGCCTCCTGCTGGGAGCCAGTCTGTTAGGATTGCCGTTTTTTTTCACAGTGGGCTCCGTGCCCTTGTCGGACCCATCCGTGGTTTCGTTGGCACCTCACAAAAAAACCACCTCCCAAAAGACCGAGAGCGAATCCGTCACCGCGCTGCGTGCCCTCATCGGCACAGACCCCTTGGTTCTGGAAATCGAACGATTGAAGCGCGAAGGCAGTGCCCATCGCGCCGTGGGCCTCTGGCTCAAGGGCTTGCGCGAACAAAATCGTTTTTTGGTGAGGGATTACATTTTGCGGGTCACAGGCGCGGACCCGCAATCGCATTATTATTCACGCGGACACGGTGATTTTCTCATGGTGGTCACCGGCATCAACCAGTCGCTCGATGAAATGGCCGTCATCGCCGCCGCTTTCGGCACTGTGGCATCTCAGTATCCGGAAATCTCGGTGGTGGAAGTCCGCGTGAACAACGAGAGCATGACCGAAGGGTCCATTGAACAGCTCACGGACCGCGGAGCTCCAGCGTTTTATGATTTGAATCTGAAAGAACTCGACAGCATTGATTTGGGTCGGGTTTTGCGGGCGGTCCAACGGCTTGCGGATGTGGAGCCAAAAATCTATCGGAGCGACATCACGCAAAAATTGCTCGCGTTGATGGGTGCGCGGGGGGTGACTTTCAAACCGGATCTTTGTCGCGCGCTGGCCGTTTGGTCCGAACAACCGGGTCCGGCAAGCGAAGCCGCCCTCAAGGAGGCCAAAGACCTGCTTGACCGGAAAGCGGAGGTGCCGCAAGAAATCATCTCGTTGATCATCAAAGAAAAAAATCCTGCGGTCGTGCCGATCATTGACGACCTGTGGCTTCGAAACTCGACGCGCTGGGAATCCTTCTACGGAGAGATCGGGGCACCCGCCGAGGCCACGTTGATCCGCCGCTTTCCGAACACCGAGGGAATGCTCCGCCACTCAATCGTTCGCTTGCTCGGGCGTGTCGGCGGGGCGGCCAGCCTGCCTTTGTTAGACTCCGCCATGTCGGGCGCGGACGCCGAGTTGAAGGTGCTTCTTAAAAAATCCGCCGCGTCGATCCGCAGTCGCCTCTCGCCCTAGGCTTGAGTGGCTTTTCCACGGCGGGACTGTAGAAAAACCCGGCTTGCCTGGAAATGGAGCTTGCCAGCGAGAAAACAGGGGCGACTTTGCACTGCCTCTCGTTTCGTGACAGGCCGGGATGATCCGGGGGGAGAGTTCCGGCAGTCTGAAGCGAGGGGCACTTTTTGATCTACATTCCCGCCAGCCCCGGCGGGTCGAGAATTTGGCGCACCCAGATGAATCGCCGGAACAAGACCTTCACTGCGGCGGTGAGTGGAACCGCTAACAGGGCACCGACAAACCCGCCCAACACCAGCGACCAGAACAACATCGAAAAAATCACCGTGAGAGGGTGAAGGCCCACGGAGTCTCCCACAATCTTGGGCGCGGTCACGAGCGAGTTGATTTGTTGGACCACAATGAAAATTCCCAACACACAAGCGACATAGGCCCACGGGCCCATGCCAAAAGGCGCGGTGCCTTGGGCGTGCAAAAAGGCGATGATGCAAGCGGGAATCAGGCACAAGATGTTGCCGATGTAAGGGATCACCCCGAGGATGGCCATGAAGACCCCGATCAACAAACCGTAGGGCAAGCCGAAAATGGTGAGCGCAATGCCCACGAGAATGCCATCGATGGCAGCGACCAGCACTTGGCCACGGAAGAACGATACGAGATAGCCGTTAATTTCCTGAAGCGTGTCCACAAGTTCCGTTTTAAAACGCGAGGCTTTGAGCGGCACATAATCATGCCAGTGCGTCCGAATGGCGGCCGAATCCTTGAGAAAGAAAAACAGATAGACCGGCACCAAAATCATGCCGATCACCAAACCCAGAAATCCCAGGATTTTCGTGGACCCTGCCATCGCCCAATCGCGAACGGTTTTGAAAATGACGCCCTTGTATTCAAAAAGCATCCTTCCGCCACGACTGCGCGTGAATGAATCGAGTGTGCGCGCCCCGGCTTCCACGCCGCCGATCGGAAGGGGATTCGCTTGATCGTCGGTTTCAGCAAGCAACCAAGCAACTGAGCCATTGGGATAATGCTCCTGAAGTTTTTGAAGTTCTCGGGCGAGTGCCGCACCGAGTTGCCGGGATTCCGCAGATGCGGATTGGGGATCCATACCCACAAGGTTGACGGCAACATCCTGCGGCACGGCGCTCGATGAGGGCAGTCGCTTTTTCAAGAGCGCCCGACTGGCCTGAATGCCGGGAACCACGGCAGCCACCAGCAAGGCCGTCACGGCAAGCAGGGTGATGAAAACCGCGCCCACCGACCCCAACCGGTTGAGCCCGCGTTTTTCTAACAGGCTAACCACCGGTTCGAGCACGTAGGCAATGATGCCCGCGACAATCAACGGAATCAGCACGGGTTGGAGAAACCCGAACACCTTGCCGATGAGCCAGATCAATCCGACGAGCAGGACGCCGAGAACCAGAAGGGCGACGCCGGTGGCGGCGTTCCACAGGGTTTTTTGTTGGAAGCGGGTTGGGTAACGCATGATCGCCAAGATGACTTCGGTTTATGCATCCAATCCCAGCGCCCATCAATACAAACCCGATACAAAAAATGACTGCGGCGCTGACGTCACCCGACAAGCTCGCGGGAAAGCGAGAAACATCTCATGCTTCAACGACCCCGTGGTTTCCTCGGTGCCGCAAACCCATGGCCTCGGCGCCACCCGATGTGCTCAGCCAAAAAAGCTTTTTTTTCCGGCCTGAGCATGGTGACCCTCTGATCAGAAGTTTCGAACCTTTGACGAATTATCTTGCCCAATGCCTTGACCCGGAGATAGACCGTCCCGCCCCATGTCTGACCCGTTTGCAAGAAGGAGGTCACCATCAGGGGTCATCGGGTCTTCGGTGAAAGCCGTAATCCTTTGAAAATCAAATAAATTCCGGTGTAGCTCAGCGGCAGAGCGGGTGACTGTTAATCACTAGGTCGTTGGTTCGATCCCAACCGCCGGAGCCATCTTCTTCTTTGTGCCCGAGTGTGGCACTGTGTGTCAGGAAGTCGCTAAACCCCAACTCCTGATTTTCCGGGCATTCCGTTGGTTTCCATTCAAGGACCATCGTGTCAGCATGGTGGCCGCTTGTTGCCCGTTGATTCACTTTCTTCTGACATTCAGCCACCCGGACTGGACCCATCAGGGATGGGCAGAGTGGCCACAGGCGCGGCGAGGTGCAATCCGGACGAGCGGAGTTGTCAGGTGGGCTTGTCGAGTTCGCGGGTCAGGCGATCACTGTTAGGATCTGTCCGGGGCTCAGTGTCAGTGAGGGTGCCAGCACGATGGCGAGACGACCGTCGCGGGATTCCGTATGGTGCGGCACGGGTTTGCCTGCAAGCATGACCGAGGGGGCGGCGGCTTTTGTGGCGGGTGCCATGAGTTCCAGGCGGGTGAGAAGCATGGAGCCGAAGCGCACGTCGAGCGCGGCGGACAAACCGGTGGTGGTGTGTTTTTGCGAGAAATGGCCCCAAGCGCCGGCACCGATGAAGGGGCCGGCGAAGTCTTTCGCGCCGATTTTGGGTTCGAAGCGCAGAAGGCCGGTTGAGGCATGGCAATAGAAGCCGGTGGCGGCGATGAACACGCCGTAGCTGGACATGGCGCGGGCGTAGTGGTCAGAGCACTCAATTTCGTTGTAGGGATTTCGACGAGACGCGTCGTAGCGGTCGTGCACCGCGCGGAAAACAGTGAGTCCCTGAGTGAGCAGTGGATCCTTTTCATCCTTGGCCAAGGACACCATGAGCGCAGCAGCGGAATGCTCGAAGCCGCTCATGCACTCCTGAAAATATCCGAACTGCCAAGCGGCCTTGCAGGCTTCCGGCAATCCGCCGTGCGGCCAAGTGGCCATGACGAGGCCGCCTTCACCGGCCATGGCGTATGGACGTCCCGGATAGGGTTTGGTTTGCTCGCGGAACACGCCCATATCAGGGACAAAGTTATACTGATACAAACTGTCCATCGCCTGGCGCAATTGCTTCCTGCTACCGATAGATGGCAAGCCGACCTGGGCGAGCCAGAAGTCGCCGAGGCACATGTCGATGTGGCTGCCGGGGCCGACGTGGACGGGCAGCATTTCCTGCTCGGTGCATTTGGCTTTGTAATAGCCGTGGTTGGCATCGAAATATCCGGCATAAGCGGCACTGCCTTTGGCGACGATTGCGCGCCAGCGCTCGGCGGCGGGTTTGTCGCCCGCATCGTCGGCCATGGCGGCGGCGGCGGTAAGGCCGGCAAGATACATGCCGACGAGCCAGGGGATTTCGCCGCCCCACTGTGCATCAAGGGTGTTTTCAAAGCGGCGTGTGAAGATGCCGTCATTGCCGCCGGGTTTGCCCTCGGCTTCGGAGCGCACGAGGAATTCAGTGGCTTGTTCGATGTGTTGCCAGTTGCGTTTGAGAAATGCCCCGGTCGGATCCGATAAATGCTCGCGGTAGCAACGGAGGAGAATTCCGGTCTGGCCGTCGATGCATGCGTGATCGACACCGGAGTAGGTGCCGCGGAAGCGGATGAGTCCTGTGGGCGTCATCGCATCTGGCGTGAAGTCGGTGCGCTCACGTAGATCAATTTCTAACTGGGGGAAAAGGCGGCCAGCGCCCTGTGCGTAATGCCAGACATGGGCACAGGTGCCTGGGCAGCAACCCGTTCCCTCCCAGCCCCAGGTGCGATCATGGGTCAGTCGGTAGGTGCCGTTGGTGGTCAGGGTGGAAATGGTCCACAGCGCGCGCTCTAACAGCCAGTGTGGCAGGGTGCCGCGGGACTCGCCCGTGTCGGCGCCATACCACGTATTGCGGAAGGCGTGGGTGAGACCTGATAGTTGCGGCAATTCCTTGGCGGTGTAGGTGGCGACCGCTGCGGCATCGGCGAAACGTTCCGCCACCCAGCGGCGTGGGTCGGGCAGTCCGGCCATATCGGGATGCACCCGGGGGAAATGCCAGGCGATGAGCACGGTGGTTTTGATTTCGCCTTTGGCTGGGATCACCAGAGGGGCGCGCACGGCCATTTCCTGGGCTTGGGTAAGCGGGGTTTGCGCTTTGTCTCCGGCTTGGCCGCGTGCCGCCTGCGCCTTCGCGCCGGGAGCAAGGATGACGAGCGCCATGGAGCCACTGTCCCGTAAGGTTTCGAGCGGTTGGGCGGGCTCAGCACTATCAGTTAGAATGAGACGGTCGATGCCGATGCTGCCCCAGGCGCCCTTGGCCTTGTCGACTAACCGAAGGCGCAATTCCTGATTTTTCCATGGTGTGAGGTCGATGGTGCAGAGCGAGAAATCATTGGAGTTCGTGCCGGTGACCGAGTGGACGATCTGAGCGCCAAGCAGTATTTCTGCGGCGAGTTCCCCCGGGCGCTTTCCGCCGACTAGCAGGAAGCCGAGGTAACGGCGTTCCGCCTTGAAGGGTGGACTGGTGAGGGTGCCGGTAAGATCGTCCGGATCGCCCTGGCTGGCGAGGCGGATGTTATGGGAGTGGGCATAGAATTTGCCTTGGAAACCTTTGACATTGGGAAGCGTACCCGCATGTGGCCCGGTTTGGAACGCCGTGCCCTCGGCCACCCAACCGGATTTTTCCCAGGCGCCGTCTTCAAAATCCGCGAGCGGAATATCGGGACGCAGGCTGCCGGCGGGTGCGGGTGGGGGTGGGGTTAGCTCGCCCATGACCATCGCGCCGCCAGTGAGCGGCATCGTGCGAGACACGCGCCGCAGGGTGGCCGTGGTGGTGGTGGGATGATAGCGGATGGCGGCATTTTCCAGATAAGCTTCCAGCTCGATGTTGGCGGCGCTTTCGCCAGCGTTTTTCAGGGTGATTTCCATCACGGTGACTGGCAGACTCGAGCGATCGTAATCTAACGGAATGAAGGGTGAATAGGTTTCCATCACGGCGGAAATGGCGCTGGCCGGATCGTTCAGCAGGATGCGGCCGATGGGATATTGGCCGGTGAATTCGACGTTAGGGAAGCCGGTGTGGTCGAGGCGTTTCGGTTGGCCGTTGATGTGGAGCACCAGTCCGTGGCTCACATTCCAAGGAGACTCCATTTTCGAGGGCTTCACATAGTTGGCCCCGTTGCGTTCGGACATGCCGGGAGCGGTGCTGGGCACGGCACCCTCGTGCGGCACATTGAAAACGTCCCAGCCCCATAGGCGGCCGTCGCCACCCAGATAAACGGTGCCCGTGCCGATGCCGGCGACAGGCATGCCGATGTGTTCCAAGGCTGCCCAGTCGGTCCACGACGAGGGCTTGCCGCGGGCGGTGAGCGAGGCCAGCCATGCGGCACTGAGTTTTTTATCGAGAGGAACCGGGTGTTTTGCGTCTAGGCCAAGACCGGCGTTGGCATTGGGGTCAAACGGGCCAGCGAAGATGCGGGGTGAAAACAAGGCGGCGGCACCGAGGCCGGTGAAACGCAGGAAATCACGGCGTTTCGGCGAGCAGCAACCGGATGATGGCGAGCAGGAGGATGTTTCGATCATGACGGTTCAAGAGTTGGGGTTAGTGTTTGAAGGCGGCGCGCAGGCGTTTTTCTTTTTCGGCATTCCAGTAGCCGCAGTCGAGCTCAAGGAAT
>CAIYYV010000126.1 GCA_903930425.1 Akkermansiaceae bacterium
AATCATCAATCGAAGGGGTTTCCGAATAGTGTGCAATCTGCTTGGCGGGCTACACTAGGGACCTGCGGATCCCCATCCGCGGAGGCGGTTAGGGAACTGCGGGGCGCTAGGGCAGCCCGTCTTACAAACTGTAGTTTATCCGCACCCTTATTTCCGATTGCTGATTGTTGATTTTTGATGGGCGAAGTGACGATGGCAGGCCCGTTCCGTCACATCATCAATCGACAATCATCAATCGAATCTGATAGCATCAGCCTTCCACAAGGTTTCCCGATCCTGTGCAATCCGCTTGACGGACTGCACTCGGGATTTTTCAGCGACAGGGCGGAGAAGGCCGCGGTTCGCCGCCTTCCCTGCCCGCGCGCGTGGTCAAGTGACCGGGGTGAACACGACCCATCTCCGGCCACCAGCGGGAATCCGGACCTCGAGTGTTAGAGTGTCGGTTCGGTCGAGCGGCAGGCTCACGGGAGACGCGCCATTGACCGAAACCCGGGTCATGCCAACCAGTCCGGCATAACGCAGGGGCACCCGGATCGTGCGGGTGATCTCGCTGGCGAGCGGGTTGTAGAACATGGCCAGCGCCTTTTCTTTGCCTTGCGGGTTGACATGGACAAAGCCATCCCAATCGCGGCCATCGGGACGGCGCAGGTGAATCAGGTCGGCATCCAACACCTCGCGATGGGACTTGTAGAAGGTGATCCATTTTTTCACCAGGGCCTTGGTGTCATCAGTGTCGTAGATGCGGGGGCCGCGGTAACACGCCTGGACACCCGCGCCGAAGAGATTGGCGAGACGGGTTTCGTAGTGTGGCAGGTGGTCCTTGAGCGGTTCGATGGTGGCGGCGGCGCCACCGCCGTGGTATTGGGTGAGCGGCACCATCATCCATCCCATGGACGGGATTTTTTCCCAGGTGCCGTCGTAGATGTTTTGGCGTTCGATGATTTCCTGGTCCGCGCGCGGCAGCGACCAATTCGTTTCCTTGTAGTTCATGCCGCATTTGCTGCCGCCATTGAGGTAATACCAATCGGGAATATTCAGATAGATGCCATTGGCGCGGCACCATTTGTAGAAGTTGGTGATGGCCTGGAACTGGACCCACTGCGAGTCCTCCAGTCCGTGGTGCAATGGGTGATCGGTGGCGGCACAGGTATCGCCTGGATACGAGCCGTCGTGTTCAAGGATGGCAAAGCCGGTTTGGGTGATGAACGACTTCAGTTGTGTTAGATAGTCCTGGCCCCACTTCGCACCGAGGCAGGGCATCACGCCGTAGCGGACGCGGTTGCCTGGGCCGCGGCAGTTGTCGGCCGCGGTGGCGGCGCCGCGCGACGCCAGCAGCGAATAGGCACCTAACACAATCCCCTTGGTGGCGGCGTAATCGGCCAACTCCTTGTAGGTCGCCTGGTATTTGGCATCCGTGTTTTCCAGGTTCATGCCGCTGCCGAACGACAGGATGATCATTTCCACGCCGACCTCGGCACCCTGGTCGATGATGCCGCGGATCGTCGCGGGCTCGCTGGAAATCAGGTGGACCATCACCGGGTTTTCCTGGGTCCATGGTGCGATCGTGCGATACATCCGCCGTTGGGCGAGGCCGCGGCGCTCGCGCTCGCTGCTATCGAGCAGCAATTCGAACGCGCGGATCGAGGTGAAGGTGTTGTTAGGTGCGAGGTCGATGTCGGGGCCGAACTCCGGGGCAACTTCCAGCAGTGCCGGGGTCTTTTCTTCAAAATTGACCTGGGTGTGATAGTCAGGGTCCGGGCCGAATCTAACGGTCCGCTGGTTGGCGCCCTTGGCGGTCATGTTCGCGCAGGCATAATCCGTTTCCACATAAAGATTCGGGGATTCCCAGCGCGGGTTCTCCTCGACGGAGCTTTCGTTCTCGGCGATTTTCAGGGTTTCCACCACGGTTTTGTTAATCCGCACCGGGGTGTTGGAGCGGTTGTGGAGGGTCAGCCATTTTTCCATCAGCGGGATGCCATCATAAATGGCATAATGCAGCTGGATTTCCGGCAGGTCGGTGCGCGGCGCGGCCACGGTGCCGGCCGCCTCCGCCGCGCGGATCGTGACCTGCGAGATATGGCAGCGGACAAGCGGTTCGCTGGTGGCGGATTCATCGTCCACGCCCAAACCATTGCGGCCTACCCTGCCGACACGGAGGGCGACGGGCAGTTGCGGCAGCGGCAACCGGCCAATCCGCTTGAAGCTGGCTCCGTCCTGGGACGCCTCGCAAACGGCGGTCGTTTTTGTTAGACGAACGCGCAGGTAGACCGGTTTGGAGCGGTCGAATTTTTCCGTCGAAAGCTGGCCGTTCAGATCATAGCACCTTTGGTTAGGGCGGGTGATGAAGGCGATGGTGCCGGCAGGTGACACCAATGCCAGACCGGGCCCCCAGGCGTTGGTTTGGGTGTCGTCACCGGTATCCAGTTTCACCTCGACGGAGGCGGCGGCGGTGGGCCAGGCGCGCTCGGCATAGACGGCGGTTTCCACCGGTGTATAGATTTCGCCGGGTTTGCCCTCGTTGCAGAACGACGACCGGGGGTTCTTCGCGCTGACATGGGTTTGCCAGCCGGCGGCAAGTTTGGTGAGGAACCGCTCGTCGAATAACGTCTTTCCTGTTAGCTCATCCGGTGCCTGGGCCGGCGCGAGAAATCTGAGGGTGACTTGTTTGCCGGGAGGGGGCCATGGGAGGTCCCTGGCGAGCCATGCCGGGCGTTTTTTCCACTCCAGACGCGGTGCCAGGGGGACTTCTTTCCAGTCCGCAAACCGATACGCCGCCGGATCGGCTTGCAGTGCGTCGAACCATTCCGGCTTCAGAAAATTCATCGTGGGTTGTCCGGAAAGCCCGCCGACGGCGTAGGTGGTTCCGTTCAGCGTGACGCGGGCCTCCGGGCCGACCGCGCGCAGCAGTTGTTCACCGGTCACCCGATTGAGATAGTCCACGGTGGCGGCATTTGGCGCCAACACGAGCGTCCGGCGGACGAGGCCGTTATCCAGCACCAGCTGGTTTTTGGATGGATCGCTGGCAACCCGCGCTTTGAAAGATGAGGGATTGACCAACCAGTCCGCAGGCGGCGGGGAGGGCACGGCATCCAGCGCGCGGACAGGCATGAGTGCGACCAAACCCACGGCGACGGTTAGAACAATGTCGTTGGAAAGAAAATTGCAAACAAAGGATTTCATGTGACGGAATCGGTAGGAGGTGCGGAGGTGCGGGAGGCGTGGAATGGCGGAGCATCTGGAATTTCATTGCCGGCTATGGCGCTGGCATCAAATCGTTATCCATTTTCTCCAAGGGGTGAAGGCGGCGGGCAGCCAATCGGCATGGGGGGGACAAGGAGTGAAGGAAAGCACATTGCATGGTCTCATTGCGATACTTAATAACAAGTGCATAAGTTAATCCATCAGGAACCCCGCCAGGTGCCGCCAAAGCTTTTTGGCGGAGCGGTTTGCCATCCGGACATATGAAGAACCTGTTTGGGAAGAAGTGGGTGACGATACTGGCGAAAGCCGGGAGAAACCGCGGAATTGCAGAAGATCTCCCATGGAGGAAAATCCCAGCTTGGCTTTGGATTTATTCGAAGCATTGAAATTCGCCGAGGGTCGGCACCTCGGTGGCTTCAAGGATCTGGATGCGGAGGACCCTGGCTTTCACCGGCGAGGGAAACACGATCTTCTTGTTAGAGCCAAGAGTTGTGCCCGTGCTGACGATTCTCCAACCGTCTTTCGTTTGAGCCTGGATTTCAAATTTCCGAACGCGGTCAAATCCCGCTTCATCCACGATGACCTGGCTAACAGCATGCTCCCCGCCGAGGTCGATGGCCAGCCAGGCGGAACGGGTCCCGGCTTCCGCGCCCCAGCGGGTGCCGGGGTTGTCGTCGTTCGCCTTGTCAGCTTCATATCCGGGCTGCGACCAGGTGCCGGAGGCGCTCGCCTTGCCGGAAATCGTCACCGGCACCTTGATCTCACCCCGGATCATGCGGCCGACTTCGCGCAGCGTTTTGACGTCGATCTCCCGGAGGCGGCCCGCATAGTCGGGTCCTACATCCAGGGAGAAGATGTTGCCATATTTCACCGCGCCGAGGTAGTCTTGATAGATTTTCGTGGCGGGCAGGGCCGTGCCATCATACTTGGGCTTCGAGTAGAACCAGTCGGCGCCGTCACCGCTGGCGCCGGAATTCTTGCCGAGCAGCGGATAGGTGAACTCCGCCACCGTGTAGGGGAATGTTTTCTCGTGGTCGCCCTGACCGGTGACCCAGTTCAGTCCGTCACCGCCGAGGGGACCCGCCTTGCCGCGCTCGCGCAGGACAATGCGCCCGCCGGCCTCGCCGTTGTTGAAGCCGCTGAAGCAGTTGGGCTGGAACTGGCGAACCCACTTGTCGGTAGCGGCATGGCTGAGGCCACCGTCGCCGATCGCGTGGTCGAACCAGATGAATTCGACCGGACCATAGCGGGTGAGCAGTTCCTTGAGCTGCGCTTTTTTCATCTCCGGGTTGTAGCCACCGTTGGCCTGAAACCGCCCGCCGGCTGGCTTGTCCGGCCATGCCCACTCACCCTCGGAGAAATAGAGTGCGAGTTTGATGCCGTGTTTGTCACAGGATTTCCTCAACTCCGCGAGCACGTCGCGCCCGGGCATGGCTTTGGTTTTCCCGACTTTGCGATCCGTGGTCGCGGTATCCCAGAGGCAGAATCCGTCGTGATGTTTGGTTAGGAACAGGATGTAGCCCATGCCGGCCTCCTTCGCGGTTCTCACCCACTGGTCGGTGTCGCAACCGGTGGGGTTGAACAGATCGATGTCAGTGATGCCAGGCGTCCATTCCTTGCCGGAAAACGTGCTGAAGCTCCAGCAGACGAACATGCCCCATTTCATATCGGCGATTTCCTTGCCGCGCACGGCATCCGGAAGCGGGGTTTTGCTGATGGGCACATCGGCGGCGCGTGTCGTCATGAGCGCCGTCAGGAATACGAGCGTGAGGAGTGTCAGGTGTTTCATTTGAGGTTTGATGTGATGGTTTTTGGCAGATAATGCGGTGATTTGCCATGTGGCTGCCGGTCATGATGCGAATTCATTGGCGATTTCCATGGCGACATTCGACCACTCCCAGAGGCGCTTGGGATCGTAGCGTACGGTGGAGATGTCTTTCATGATAATTTCCACATGGCAGCCGCGCGCGCGTTCCAGCAGTCCGCGCAGTTCGCGGCGCGCTTCATTGGGATGCCAGACATCATAGGCGAATACCGCGGGATTTGGCTTGTAGCTCATGACATACTTGTTAGTCACGTTGTGAGCCGCGCGCTCGGGTTGGATTTGGTAGTTCATCGAGATTTTCCGCAGGTTGGGAATGCGGCTGAGGATGTCCACCTTGTTGTCGAGCGGTTCACAGCAGCCATAGTAATTCATTCCCCAGCGCGAGAGCCACGGGAAGTCATGTTTGAGCGCGAACTCCCAGTGCATTTCCTTGGAAACTTCCGAGAAGATCTGGGCGTTCGAGCATCCCCACATTTGATTGGGGGTTGCGCCGAGGGTTTCCGCGGTGGGATTGGGCAGGGCTTTGGTATAGCCATAGCCGCCGGAACCGATGCGGGTGTTGCTGCCATCCGGTGAGAGCAGGTTTTTGGCGATGAATTGGTCAAGTTCGGTGTTCCAAGCGGCGACCATTCGATCGACGGCCGCATGCACGAAATCCGGGCGGTCGACGAGATCGAACATGGCTTCTTCAACGCCCCACCAGCGGATGAGGAAATCCCAGGGGGTATACCAGATGTGGGTCTGGCCAACCCTGCGCACCGGCATGATGTCTTTGCAGATTTCCGACATCACGCGGAAATGTTCTTCCGTCGCATCCTCGACATGGGTGATTTTGGGCATCTGAATCTTTTCCAAATCTTCCCAATCCCGTATTTGGATTTTAAAATGGCGTGAAACAATGTTGTTTGCGTCGTCAGTTTTTGCCAGATCCACATCCTCGATGATTCCAAAGTCGGTGCTGTGAATGGCCAGCGGGCATTCGATATGGTCGCTAACCACCATGTCCGCCGGCAGATGTTTCCATTGATAGATGGTTTGCCGCAGGGCGGTCTCCCACTCGCGAGCCCATGGATGCTCGGTTTGCAGGGTCAACTCGTCGTTGACATTCATTTCATGCCACGGGATTTCGTTGATCCAGACCATGGGCCGGGCGGATTCAAGATCGTTGAGGCGGCGCCAGAGTTCCGCCTTTTCCTGATGCACCGGCAGGGCGGCAATCCGCGAAATTTCCGCAACCAGTCCGCGCAGCACCACCTTTTCCGCGAGCTTGAGGTGGATGGCGGCGGCGGTGATTGGCTGCGGGCGGTGGCTTGGGTCGTGTAGCATGGTGGTGTTTAATCGGTTCAGTGTGTCCTCGGCGTTTCAATGCCCCGCCATCACGGGATCCTTCGCGGCTGCACCGGCATCGCGGGCATACCATTTCGCAAAGGTGAATCCATAGAAGGCGATGAAGAGAAAACAAACCAAGGGCATCACGAATCCATATCCCCACCCGAACTGTTCGATGATGTGGCCCATGCACCACGGCATGACGGCTCCACCGATGATGGCGGTGACCATGAACGAGGATGCAAGCTTGGTCTTCGCCCCCAGTCCGCGGATGCCGAGTGCGAAGTTGGTGGGATACATGATGGACATGAAGAAGAAGGAAACAATGAGCGCAAATACGGAAACCCAGCCGAAGTTGGCGATGACCAGCAGCATGAGTAAGCAGTTGACCGAGGCATAGATACCGAGAACCCGGTGCGGGGCGATCCGGGTCTGGATGGCGCTTCCCGAAAACCGGCCGACGGCGAAGAGCAAGAACGCCAGTGAGAGCATGTAGGGTGCGCAGCCCTTGGTGATGTGCCAACCGTCGTCGCTGAGTTCGCACATCTCGGACGGCAGCATCCGGGCGAGTCCTTCGGCAAGCGCGGGGGTGAGCTGGCGATCGAGGACATAGGTGATGAAGAAGGCGAAAATCCCGACTTGTCCGGCGACGTAGAGGAACTGCGAAACCCAGCCGAAGATGAAGTGCCATTCCCTGGCGAGGGGAGGGCCGGATACCCCCTGCGTGGGTGACGCGTCCTTTTCCTCCGGATTGAGATTCGGAACCGGCGTGAACAAGGTCAGGATGAGAAACAACGCAACGATTCCGGCAACAACGAGATAGGGAATGTATAACTGGTCGTTGCTGGCGGGGCCGGCGGCACCGAGCGTGAACTTCCCGCCCAACATCGGACCGAGGATCCAGCCGATCGCGTTGAAACTTTGCGCCAGGTTGATCCGTGATGAGGCCGCCTCGGGCGGGCCGAGCACCGTGGCGTAGGGATTGGCCACGGTTTCCAGAAACGTGAATCCCGCGCCCACGGCAAACAGGGTGGCGAGAAACGCGGCGTAAATGGCCATGGTTTCACCGGTCATCCGGGTGACGGGGATGAAGACCAGCGAGCCGATGAGGATGATCGTCAGGCCGGTCACGATTCCGCAGCGGTAACCGAAGCGCCGGGCGACCATGCCGCCGGGGAAGGCCATCAGGAAATACGCTCCATACCACGCGCCCTGGACGAACGCCGACTGCGCGTCCGTTAGGTTGAGCGAGTCCTTGAAGTGCCGGTTGAAGACGTCGATCATGCCGTTGCACAGCCCGGACAGGCAGAAGATGCCGCAAACGAGCAGGAAAGTAGCAATGCGGTTTTTGCCGTCGGCGGTGGTGAACATAATCATGGCTGATGACGCTTGGATGAATCGGCGGCACCGACCGTCATCAACAGCATCAGACTCGCGAAGGTGCGGTGTGTATGATGTTTCATTTACGGCTTGATGCTACTTTTTGTCCAAACTGGCTTTCAGATTTGCCGCGAGGATGGTGTAGCCCGCCTGGTTCGGGTGGACAGGGTCGGCAAAAAGACTTTCGTTGGGTTTGCCGTCGGCGTTGCGGAACTTGTTACCGAGGTCGAGCACGTCGATATAGGTGCGTGGATGGAGACGGGTTTGCAGCAGGTAGTTCACCTTGTCCAAGTCCGCCTTCAGCAGCGACTGGTCTTTCCGCGGCAGGATGCCGAGCACGAGGATGCGGGTGGCGGGGAGTTTCGTGTGAATGCGGCGGCAGATGGCGTCGATCCCGGCGAGCACCTGCTCCGGTGTATCGAGTTCGAGGTTGTTCGTGCCGATCATCACCACCACCTGCTTTGGGTCGATACCGTCGAGTTCGCCGTGGTCAATGCGCCAGAGGACATTCTCGGTGCGGTCGGATCCACAACCAAGGTTGGCCACGACACGAGCGCCGAAGGCTTGGTTCCAGGTCGTCTGAGACCGCGTGATCGGCGCGGCGGGCTCACCGCCCCAGTCCTGCGTGATCGAGTCGCCCAGCATGACGATCTCCGGTTTGTGGGTTCGCAAGTAGGTTAGCGTCTGCTCATGCCGGGTGGACCCGTTGGAGGTGGACGGGTCGCGATCCTGCGCGGCAGGAGTGGTGGCGCGGATGGCCGGCAACGGCAACTCGGGCGCATAGGTG
>CAIYYV010000127.1 GCA_903930425.1 Akkermansiaceae bacterium
CAGGCAATCAAGTCGGCGATGTATTGGGGCGAAATGGTATCCAAAAATTCGGTGCCGGCCGGCAGGCCGAGGTTCGCGAGATCGAGCAAGAGGCCGCGGGCGACGCGCAGGCCATGGTTGATGTCAAATGAGTCATCCAGATTCGGATCATTGATGAGACCCTTCCAACCGACCGTGGTCCGTGGTTTTACAAAATAAACCCGCATGATCACGAACACGTCATCCTGCAATCGATCCGCCTCAATCTTCAATTTTTGTCCGTATTCGAGCGCCGCATCGGGATCGTGGATCGAGCACGGCCCGACCACCGCCAGCAACCGGTCATCCTCACCCCGCAAAATCGCATCCGCCTGACCCCGCGCGCTCGACACCAATTCCGACGCCTGCTCGGTGAGCGGCAAGTAATACGCCAGAACCGCAGGGGAAATAAGCGGGTTCAAGCCGGTGATTCGGAGGTCGTCAGTGCGGTGGCGCGTCACGCCGGGAATCGTTGACGGTGGAATACCGACTAGGCAAGACGCAAGTTGCTTTCCCAGCACCTCCCATTCATTGCGGCAGCAGACGGTCCTTGTGGAGGACCGTCTGCCCTGCTTGCTTGTGGCTGACATGATTGCATGAAAAACGAACGCGCCGATGTCCTGTTAGTTTCCCGCGGCTTATGCGCTTCCCGCGAGCAGGCGAAGCGCCTCATCCTCGCCGGTGAAGTCCGCAGCGGCGACCGCGTCATTGCCAAACCCGGTGCCCTGCTGGCGATGGACGCACTCTTGGACATCAAGGAAAAACCCCGCTTTGTCGGACGCGGCGGACTCAAACTCGAAGCCGCGCTCGACGCATTTCAAATCGACCCCACCGGTTGGGTCTGCATCGATGTGGGCGCTTCCACCGGCGGTTTCACCGATTGTCTGCTGCAACGTGGCGCGCTTCGCGTCCACGCCGTGGATGTCGGCACCAACCAACTGGTCTGGAAATTGCGCAATGACCCGCGCGTCATCGTGAAGGAACAATTCAATGCCCGCCACATGGTGCCCGAGGACATCGGTGAGAAAATTCGACTCGCCGTGATGGATTTGTCATTCATTTCTCTCACAAATGTTTTACCCGCAGTTTTTTCAGTGATGGAAAGTGACGCGAGTTTGATCTGCCTGATCAAGCCACAGTTCGAACTTCAACGCGAAGATATCTCAAAAGGAGGCATTGTGCGTGACCCGGGTCTCCACGCCCGCGCCGTGGAAAAAATCCGCCGATTTGTCACCGAGGCGCTCGGCCGCGAATGGCGCGGACACATCCCGTCGCCCATCACGGGTGCCGATGGCAATCAGGAATTTCTCGCGTGGATCGGCCTCTAACAGTCAACGCACAGTCGTGCGCCCGATGGCCTGCCGTCATTTGAATGCAAGCAACGCGAATTCCTTGTGATGGACACTGAATTGCTGCAAACGCGCCGTGGTGAAACCCATGGCCGAGAGCTTGTCCAACCACTGCGCTTTTTCAGCGACTTGACCCAGATCCGTGAGCTTCAGTGTGATCAAAACACTGCGGATCGTGGGGGCCATCCGGCAAAACCGGGCACATTCGGCGAGCACCACCTCGGGCGTTTGGTTCATGTCGGACATGAACCAGGTGACCCCATGACCGAGATCGCGCTTGCTGACCAGCGCCGCAGGTTTTCGACAATGCCAAAACCATGGACGGCCATCCGTGGCCTCACCCCGATCCTCAATGGTGGAGGAGCGCACGACTGCCGCCATGTCCGCAGGGTCCACCCCGATGACAGAGATTCCGCGCTCTAACAGCGCGAGCGCCACGCCACCGGGCGCACAGCCAAGCTCGACAACGATGTCGCTGGCAGAAAATTTGAGCCCGAAAAATCGTATGGCCTCCTCAAGTTTCAGCCACGCCCGCGACGGGGATTCCGGCGGCATCACACACCCGGCATCTCCGGCCGAATCCGGACTGAGATGCGGCAAGTGACGGTGCAATCCCGCCCAGAATTCGTTAGATCTCAACTCCACCACCGTGCCGATGAACTGCCCCAACTCTGGCAATTTCATGATCCCCCCGCCGGAAACACCCTTCATCTTTCGATCATGATATCGCGCGTGATGGACGATGGATTTCGGACAAAATCCCAGCGCTTCGTCGATCAAGCGAACCGCCTCGTCCCGGGTCGCCATTTTCCCAAGTGATAGACAGAGCCTGCGGGCACAAGCGGCCGGGGCATCCAATGCGGCGAAAGAAACCGCCGCGCCCGCCTTGAAGGTGACGAAGCCGCGCCGTTGGTATGCGGGCCTCCAGTCAGGACGCAGTGCCGACATTTCATTCTTCAGCGGTTTTTCGGATCCCGGATTGGTCAGGACGAAAACAAACTCGGTGGCAGGTGGATTCATGAATTGGATCAGGGCGCGATCTCAATGGACATGAGATCGGTCGTTGCGACGGGAGAATTCTCTGGCGTAGTGATGACCCATGGGCGAACGATGCTTCGGAGATATGTCACCCAGTGCATCTGATCGACACCGTGAATGACTCAGGGTATCGCCGATCCCTTTGAGCACAATGTCAACTTTACAAAGAATTTCCAGCGCTTGGGGGTTGCAGGTGTGCGCCGCATCGGCTAACCGCTCTGACGGAAACCCTAGGTATTTTGCAACGTCTTGTCAAAACAGCTCCAGCCGACAACTGGTTGATCCGAATCTCCGGAATTTTTTCGGGAGTCGAGTCGGACATTTTGCGCAACCTGGGGGCCTCTCCGATCAAAAAGTTAGGAAGAGAATTCCTGTTGGTCCGCATCAAGGATCCGGCGGTCCTCCAGCACTCAGCAGCGGCGAAATTCGTGCGCTGGAACATTCCTGTGCACCACTCCTGGCCGTGCTGTCCCCGCGATATCCCGGGATTCATCGAAAAAGCTGCACAAGCACTCCTGCGAAAGTTAGGCCAATCCCGCCCCCAAACCATCATGGCCGGGCCGCTCGATCCGGATGAATCTAACGGATACTACAGGGCGCTTGCTTCAAATCTTCGCGGCAGAATGCTCCAAGTATTTTCGCCACAAATGTCAGGCGTCATGGATGCCGCTGCACAAGACTGCCAGGCCCCGACACTTTTCTGCCTCGTGGGCAGCCAAGGATTGTTTTGCGGCTTGCAAAGTCCGGCGGCATCCCGTGGGTTCTATCCAGGCGGAACCAAATTTATTCGCCAAAATGCCCCGGGAACCATCAGCCGGGCAGGCGCAAAAATCGCGGAGGCACTCCACCAACTTCAGCTGGACCGTCCGCTGCCTGCTCCGGGAAGCCATTGGTTAGAACTTGGCGCGAGTCCCGGTGGCATGACCGCAGAGCTGCTTGCCAGGGATTATCGGGTGACGGCCGTGGACAAAGCTCCGCTGGACAAACGGTTAGATCATGCGCCCGGTTTGAGGTTTGTGCTGGCAAAAGCGGATACATTCCTGCCGCCGGCGGATGATGTTTATGATGCCATTCTTTCGGATATGAACGGCCACGCCGCCGAATCCATCCGGCACGTCATCCGGTTTGCCAAGGATCTCCGCCCGCACGGCCTGGTCGTTTTCACCCTGAAACTCACGGGAGCCGCCACCTTCATCGCGATCAACGACATCGAAAAACGCGTCCTCGATCACGCCGCCGACGCGGGCCTTCGCGTGTTTTCCCGCACACACCTCACCTACAATCGCCGCGAGTTCACGTTCCTTTTCGAACCAGAACCCGTGGACTCCGTGCCCCCTCAATCCACGTAGCCTGCCCCGAAGGAGTTGCCTGATGCACGTGACCCGTTCTCAACTGCGGCTTGACTTGCGGGAAAGGATGCCAATCCTCCACGCCATGAAACGCTTTTTGCAAGGAGTGATGGTGGCGTTGTTAGGGGTTTGCCTGGCGTCTTGCGGCCTGCCCGGCGCGTTGGGCCGCTCCACAGGAAATATGTTCAAGTCCCTAGGCAAGCTGATCCCGTCTGCCTCTGCCTCCGGATCCACGCGCTAGTCGCCGGCTCCACGGATGGTCCGCCCGCCGTCCGCGTCGATGGAAAAAATCCGCCAAAGGGTGTCCGGCGGCAGCAACTCTGAAAACTTGTCGGCCCATTCGGCGACGATCACCCCCTTGGCCTCCAGATACTCATCCCATCCAATGGCGATCAGTTCCTCCGGCGATTCTATCCGATAGAAATCCAGGTGGAACACCGGCAGCCTGCCGCCTGGATACTCATGAACCAAGGCGAACGTGGGACTGGTCACCTCTGCAGTGGATCCCAACCCGGCCACCAAGCCTTTGGTCCAGTGAGTCTTGCCGGTGCCAAGACCACCACACAGCGCGATGACCGATCCGGGGTGCACCAGACCCGCAGCCGCACGGCCCAGATCCAACATCGCTTCGGGGGTGTTTGCCTGCTCTTGCATCCGCCCATTTGAAAAGCGGAAATCCATGCCACGGTCGATCTCAAATCATCGAATCACTAATTCTCTTGATGTGCCGTCATTTTTTTGATACAACTTTATCGATGAAAAAATCCTACCTGCACTTCGTTTCATTCGTGACACTCGCCGTGAGCCTGCTTCTTGTGCATGCTGCCGGGGCCAAGGTTTCCGAGCTTACCCTCAAAAACCTCAACACCGCCTTCCAGGGCGAGTCCAACGCCGCCAACCGATATATCAAATTCGCCGAAAAAGCGGATGCCGATGGCAATCCCCAGGTCGCCAAGTTGTTCCGCGCCGCCGCTGCCGCAGAGGCCATCCATCGTGACACTCACAAAGCGGCCATCACCACCCTGGGCGGCTCCGTCACCTCGTTCCAGCTCGATGCCGTGGCTCCAGGAACCACTCCCGAAAATCTGAGCGCCGCTATCAAAGGAGAATCCTACGAGCGTGATACCATGTATCCTCAATTCCTTGCCGTCGCAAAAGTGGATGACGCCACCGCCGCCATCCGCACCATGGAGTTTGCTCTCGCCGCAGAAAAAGAACATGCCGCACTCTATCAGAATGCCCTCGACAACTTCGGCAAAAATGCAAAAGCCGACTATTATGTCTGTCAAATCTGTGGCATGACGGTTACCGAGCTTCCGGCGAAAAAGTGCC
>CAIYYV010000128.1 GCA_903930425.1 Akkermansiaceae bacterium
CTTGGAAACCGAGTGGATTTCTGATGATTTCACGCTTGGGGATGCGACTTCTTCTGTCCCTGAGGAGGTGATTTCAGATGTCGATGTTCGCGATTTACCGGAGCCCTTGCCCGCGCCGCCGGAGATGGCGGATCTAACCACTTCGGACCCCATACCGGAGGTTCCCGAATTATTGCCGGAGTCCGTTTCCCTCGCCCGCGACCCCCCTGCGGTGATTCATCCTCGAGCAGCGGCTTCGGATTTCAGCATGTCGGCATCACGGGCGCGGATGTCCGTGGGGAAACGTGTCACGGCACGGGTGGATGGGGCCGCCCGGACCGGCGGCGGCGAAAATCTATCGAATGCCGCGCGTCTTGCGGCCGGGCGGATGCGATCGCCCGAATATCCCGCAGAGGCGAGGCGTCAGGGGCAAGCGGGCACCTTGGTAGTGGAATTCGTGGTGGATCCGGCCGGTCGGGTCATTTCCGCTTATGCCAAATCTCCATCCCCATGGCCCTTGCTCAACCAGGAAGCGATTCGCACGGTTCGGGGTTGGAAGTTTCCTCCGGGGCCGTTGATGAAGCTGCAACGCCCAATCGTTTTTCAACTCCGTTAGAACACCACCCCATGCTCGCCAATATTGTTGTAGACACGTTTCTTCTCGGGGGCTGGGTCATGTGGCCCATACTCGCCACCTTTTTTCTGGCGTTGTGTTGTTTGCTTGACCGGGTGGTATGGTGGTTGCGGCTGAAGGCGACGCTTCGTCAGGCGGCGCAGGAGGAGGCCCGCACCGCGATTGGCACCGGTGATTTTTCCGCTGCATGGGCGCTCACTCAAAACACGCCCGATCCCTATCTCAGAAATCTGGCGGAAGGCATGACACACGCCCACACGTCGATGCTTGCCGCGATGCAGTTAGATGCCACCCGGCTGATTGAAAAATCCGAGGCCCGCATGTGGGTGATCAGCACGTTGATCACGCTGGCACCGCTGTTAGGATTATTCGGCACTGTGGTGGGCATCATGGGATCATTCTCATTTGTGGGTGACGAGCAACTGGCCCCAGCGCGGGTTTCGGGAGGGATAGCCGAGGCGTTGATTGCGACCGCCTGCGGGATTGCCATCGCCATTCTGTGTTTACTTCCGTATAATTTTTTCCGCAAGCGGGTATCGGTTCTGCGCGCCTCGTTTGAGCGCTGGATCAATCACACCGAGTTGCTCGTGAAGTCCGCGAAGGAGCACGGGCACGACCTCGAAACGTTCGCCTCTAACCGCCTTTCGCGCTGATGCCAGTCCGACTTCACAGTCATGCCGGGGGCGACGAGGGCGACGAGGCCCGGATTGAGGTGATTCCGCTGATTGACATCATGTTTTTTCTTCTAGCAGCGTTTATGTTAGTGAGTTTGAGCATGACCCAGATGAAGCGTGTTCCGCTCGATTTGCCGGTGGCTTCCACCGCGATTGCCGATTCCAAGGTCCCGCCGTTTCAAATTGCGATTGACGCACACGGCGTGACGACCTGGGAGGGGAAGCTTGTCACCCTATCAGAAATCACCGGTCGTCTCAAGGCGGCGGGCGAACCTCGGGTGTCGCGCGTATTGATTGCCGCAGACGCGGAAGCGCGGCACAGGCAGGTGCTGGGTGTGCTCAATGCGGTGCGTGAGGCTGGGGTGGAAAAAATCAGTTTCGAAACCCAAGACTGAATGAGTCCGCGCACCCTACCGATTCTCAACGCGATGGGATGCCTAGTGCTCTCCGGGTTGATCGTTGCGCAGTGGAGGAAGGAGCGGGTGTTAGATCAGTCGCTGACGGCGGCGAGGACCGGGCTGCTTGCGGCGAGGGAGCAGGTTGCGGCGGAGGCACTGCGGAGCGCGGCGTTTGAGCGCGACATTGGGGTGCTCAAGGAAGCGGTGGAGGCCACTCGGATGGCGGCTGAGGCCGCCGGGAAAAGTCTGGTGGAAAAGGACGAGGCGGCAGCTGCATTGCAATTGGAGTTGGGAGCCGTTCGTGAGCAGGTGGTGATGTGGGAAGCGGCGGTCAAGGCGCGCGATGAAAGGATTCGTTTGCTGGCGGCAGATTTGGCGACCGCCCGCAAGCGACTGGATGAGGCCATAGGCAGGCTCAAGGCTGCCGGCGCGAAGTGACCGTTCGAAGTGACGTCCTTCGAAGTGACGGCTCGAGACATTTTTTCGGTGTTGCGTTGATTGGGGCGGGTTTCCTAACATCCGCGCGGATGCCGCGATTGCCCGCATGGTTAGAGAGTTACCGCAAGTTGCCGAAGCGCGTTGTGCTTTTTGCCGCCGGGCAGTTTCTGATCAATTTGATCAACACGGCGCAGTTTCTTTTGCTCAATTTGTTCCTCAAGGACAAGGGCCTGGGAGATCCGGCGATTGCGGCACTTTCTTCGCAGCGCTTTGTGGCCGCCTTTATTTTGGCATTACCGGCCGGTCTTTGGTTGCGGGGTCGGCCCTTGCGTGCGCCGTTGTTTTGGGGGTCCGTGTTATTTCCGCTCACGGCGTTGATTTCATTGGAAGCCGTGCGTCTCGGGATGATTCCCGCCGCCTCTGCAGGATTTCTTGCCATGGGTTTCGCCGGTTTGCTTCTCAATGTCGGCAGTTTGCCGATGATGCTGCGTCTGGTGCCAGCGAAACAATCGAGTGAGGCCCTGAGTTTATTGTTTGCGACCTGGGCTGCCGCCGCCATCTGCGGCGGGCTGCTTTCCACCGTGCTCCAAAGCATCGGCCAGCTTGATTGCTTCGGGTATCATCTGGTTTTTGATGAATACGCCACGCTGTTAGTGCTGACGCTGGCGGGCTTTGGAGCGCCATTTCTTTATGCGCGTCTGCCCGATCCGGTGCCTGAAAAGAAGCCCACGGGCCACTGGCTGCACATTCATCGCGACGATTGGCCGGTGTTGACGCGGGCGTTGCTGCCGACACTCTGCATTGCGACCGGGGCGGGTCTCAGCATTCAATTTCTCAATCTGTTTTTCAGTCACGTGTATCAACTCAGTTCCACGGCCTACTCGGGCTATGGGTCGATCAGCAATGTATTGGTGTTAGTGGCCGGATTGCTGGTGCCGGAGGTGAAGCGTCGTTTCGGTTGGCGCGGTGCTATTTTGGGAGTGCAAACGACCGCCGTTGTTTTGTTAGCTGTCATGGGTTGTTCGGAGCTTTGGAAAGCGGCATCATGGGCACTGCCCTGTGCCATCACGTGTTTCATCCTGCGCCAGCCGCTCATGTGCATGGCGGGGCCGGCGACCAGCGAACTCACCATGACCTACGTGGGCGAACGGAACCGCGAACTCGTGAGCGCGTGCAATGGTTCCATCTGGAGTGGTGCGTGGTGGCTGGCTGCCCGCGCTTTCGAAACCCTGCGCGCCCATCATCTCCCCTACTGGCAGGTCTTTTTGGTCACCTCCGTGCTCTATTTGGCGGGCACTTTTTCCTACCTCCTCCTGATCCGCGCCGTCGAGCACCGCGAATCGAAGCCCTTCCATCCATCTCCCCTGCCCGATCCCGGGCAGATGTGAGGGAAGGAGACAGGAGAGGAAGAGTTGTCGGTTGTCGGTGGGGGAGCGTACGCTTCCAGCGTGTCTCCTTGCGCATCTTGCGCGAGGAATGAAAGCTGCGGAAACGTCCCTGTGGAGTGCGATTCGATGCGAATGAGGACAGAGGACAGGGGACAGAGGACAGGGGACAGGGGACAGGGAGAGTGAGCGCAGACGTGAGGCCAGAGAAGAGAAAATGCGAACGTCGAACATCGAACATCGAACTTCGAACATCGAACCGAAGAGGAAGAGGGGCGGATACGTGAGGCCAGAGAAGAGAAAATGCGAACGTCGAACATCGAACTTCGAACTTCGAACATCGAACCGAAGAGGAAGAGGGGCGGATACGTGAGGCCAGAGAA
>CAIYYV010000129.1 GCA_903930425.1 Akkermansiaceae bacterium
CTGCCGCCGCCCTTTGCGCTAATCTGTTAGCTCCCGAGGTCGATTTCTTCTCCATCGGCACCAATGACCTCATCCAATATACCCTCGCCGTCGACCGCGTGAACCCCTATGTCGCGGATCTCTATCGCCCAACCCACCCCGCAATCATCCGCCTTATCAAACACACCATCGATGCCGCCACTGACCACGGCATCTGGACCGGTATCTGCGGCGAAATGGCCGGCGATATCCGCCTCACCCCTCTCCTCATCGGCCTCGGCATCGAAGAATTGTCCGTCGGCCCTCAACGTGTACCGAGCGTCGGCCATGCGGTCCGCTCACTCAGCTACGCAGAATGCGCCGCCATGTCCGATGAAGCCCTCCTCCATAACCGCAGCCAAGGCATCCTCGACCTCTCGCTCTCACTCGCACGCAAACACTACGGCGCGCTACTCGATTGAATCTAACCCCTTCAACCGGCTATCCCTCGAGAAATCCTGCTTGGCTCTGGCACGCACCCATCGTATGCCACCACTATCCCCGCAATGAATCCTCAATTACCCAAACCACTTTGCGTCGAAGTGTCCGACCCCGAACTCGCCGGCCACAGCGGAATCCTCCAAGTCTCCACGGACCCCGCTCATACCACAGTCGATGTCATGTTCGACCCGGCATTGCTCAGCGAAAATCAAGTGCGCTCGTTTCTTGAAACCCACCTCTCTCAGATCGAATCCGCGATGCGCAAATGCACGTTCCGCCTCGATGGCAACGCCTGCGAAGCCTGCGCTCATAAATTGGAATTAAAAGTCGGCCGAATCCCCGGCGTGCGCCGCGCCACCGCCACCTACCTCGGAAAAGTCCTCTCAGTCACCTTCGATTCAGATATCGAACCGGAAAATCAAATCGCCCGCGATATCGAAAAAACCGGTGCCGACATCAAACCCCTCACATCTCGCAAGTCCCCCACTCCTTCTCTCTTCCAAAAAATCCTTTCCGGAAATCTCAATGAGGAAATCTCGTGCGCATTGGGCCTCGGGTTTCTCATCGCCTCTCTCGTTGTTGAAAAATTGACGAGCGTCGGACCGCTTACCCACCACGCTCTCTATATTGCGGCCTACGTGTTCGCCGGCCAACAAGGCGTGCGCTCCGCCATCGCATCACTCAGGGAACAAGTGCTCGATGTGGACGTCCTCATGGTCCTCGCAGCTCTCGGCGCCGCCGCCATCGGTGCCCCCTTCGAAGGCGCTCTCCTCCTCTTCCTTTTTAGCTTCTCTAACGTGCTCCAACGCCACGCCATGGAACGCACCCAACGCGCCATCGAATCCCTCCTCACCCTCCGCCCAAGCGAGGCGCTCGTCAAACGCAACGGATCTAACCAAAAAATCCCGGTCGAAAACATCCATATCGGCGAAATCGTCATCGTCCGCCCCGGCGAACAAATCCCGGTCGACGGCGTCCTCTGCGAGGGCAGCACCCATGTCGATGAATCGTCCCTAACAGGCGAATCCATGCCCGTGGAAAAATCCGTCGGTAGCCCGATCTTCGCCGGCACCCTCAACCAAAGCGGCGGCATCGAACTCCGCGTCACCAAACGCTCAGAGGACTCAACCCTCTCTCGTATGGTGAAATTGGTCGCCGAAGCCCAAGCCGAAAAATCCAAAACCCAACGCTTCCTCGAAAAAGCCGAACAATACTACGCCATGGGCGTCATCGCCTTCACCATCGGCGTGTTCCTCGTCCCCTTCTTCCAAGGCGTCCCATTCGCGCAGGCATTCTATCGCGCCATGACCATCATGGTCGTCGCCTCACCCTGCGCATTGGTCATCAGCACCCCCGCCACCGTCCTCTCCGCCATCGGCGGTGCCGCCCGCCGCGGTATCCTCATCAAGGGCGGATCCCACCTCGAACGCGCCGCCAAAATCAACATCGTCGCCATCGATAAAACCGGAACCCTCACCGTGGGCAAACCTTCCCTAACGGAATTTGTCACCCTGACAGGAATCTACCCGGTCTCACTCCCGCTCCCGGATGACGCCCTAACCCTGCTGCGCATCGCCGCTGCAATTGAAGCCAAATCCGAACACCCGCTCGCCCATGCCATCGTACTCAGCGCCGCCACCCTCGGCATCGATGCCGCACCAGTCACCGACTTCCAATCCACCGCCGGTAAAGGCGCCGAAGCCACCATGGATGCAACTCGCTATATCATCGGCAGCGAACGTCTCTTCCGCGAACTTAACGCCACCGGCATCGAGTTGTTAGAATCACTTTCCAAGCAACTCCAAGCCAATGGAAAAACCTGCGTTTGGCTCGGCTCACGCCTCGGCGACAATGTCTCCGCCCTCGCCGTGCTCGCCATGGCCGATACCATCCGCCCAGCAGCTCGGGAACTCACCCAAAACCTGAAAATGTTAGGCGTTAAAAAAGTCGTCATGCTCACCGGCGACCACCGCCTTGTCGCCGACGCCATCGCCCACGAAGCCCAGGTCGATGAAGTCCATGCCGAACTTCTTCCCGAAGATAAACTGAATGTCATCCGCCAACTGAAATTGGAAGGAACCGTCATGATGGTCGGTGACGGTGTGAATGACGCTCCTGCCCTTGCCATATCCGACATCGGCGTCGCCATGGGCGCCGCGGGCACCGACGTGGCAATGGAAACCGCCGACATCGTCCTCATGGGCGATCACCTGGAAAATATCCCATTGCTGTTAGCCCACACCCGGCGCGCCAAACGCGTACTGCTCCAAAACCTCGTGTTTTCCAGCGCCGTGATCGTCTGCCTCGTCGGCGCCGCCCTCGGCCTCTCTCTCCCCTTGCCTCTTGGCGTCGTCGGCCATGAAGGCAGCACCGTACTCGTCTGCCTCAACGGCCTTCGACTCCTCCTCATTGGCCGGCTCACCCTCCAGTGCTGAAAAAATCATCCCTTCGGGTCCGTGCCCTTTGGCATGGGAATCAAGCATGGAATTCCAGCCGTCGCCGCTCCGATAGTAGCCAGCGCGGTGCTGAATATCACCCTCATGAGGTTCATGTACGTTTTTAGGGGCCTTGTGTGGGTTTAGCTTTTTTTCAAATCCCGGATACTCCAGAGCGTGCCGGCTGCGGCGACCCCGTTCCCGCGCCACTTCCGCGCACCGTCCTTCCGTTTCTCCCCAAACCGGTCCCGGCACAATCGAAAAACCTCATCCACAAACCCCCGACTCCCAATCACCGCCCCGTCCGTGAAATACCTCACCCGACACCGCAACATCTGACCCA
>CAIYYV010000130.1 GCA_903930425.1 Akkermansiaceae bacterium
CATTTGGTCTCGGGCAGAATGCCCGGACCACCGGTGGCGCGGGCATTGCCCAAGTATTTGGAAGCAGTCAGTTGGGCTATCTCCGCTTCGCTCCGGTTCTGCCCGCCGCCAATCGTCAGGATGTCATCATCCATGGCGCCGCAATAGCAGTCGAGGTCAGGGCCAGCCACCGCGCCCGAAGCCGATCCCACGCGAAATATCCAGCCCCGGCAGCGAAACCATTAAGGTTGCTTTTGTTCCGCCTTCCCCAGCAAATCACTGGAGCGCAACCATGCGTTTCTGACCAAGAAAGGCATTTTGTTATCAAAGATCCATGGATTTGCCCGATTATGAGAAGCGGCGATCATGAGGCATTCCTCCGATGCTCTCACCGCCCCATCACTGTCACCTTGCGCATGCCTCACCTCTGCCATGATGCCGAGATAACGACTGTTCCTCGGTTCCGATGCCAATGCCAAAGAAATCAAAGCATCGGCCTCGCGCAGGTTCTGGTTGCAGGTTGCGGCAGTTAGCGTGGCTCCTGCCGCCAGACGCATGCTGCCAGGATATTGATCCGTAAGTCTCATCCAATCTGCCCACTCGGAATCACACCACTCCTTGCATTCATCGTGCAGGCCGGGATAATAGTAACTCCGATGAATTGATCGAATAGGACTGGCCGCCGCCGCCGCCGCCGCCCAACACCAGGCGTTTGACGAAATCAGGATTTCCGGTGGTGCGCGTCTTATGCCTCATTCAGACGCCGGCCCGGGCCGACGAACTTTTTCGTAAACCACGGCTCCAATGTTTTCGGCGGTGATCGTTTGAATGTCGCGCAGTTTCATCAACTCCGCCGTGGCCTTGTCGGAGGCGTCAGTGGCCAGCTTTAAAACACTTCGGTCAAAACCTGCGCATTGTTCGGCCTCGATCGTCACCAGTTGCATCTGGTTCAGGTAGTTGAGAAGAATGTGATAGGAGCCGTCCACCGTCTTGCGGAACACCGCGAGCTTCTCCCGCTCCGTGCGCGCATGGGCATCAAATGCACGCTTGGTGATCGCCAGCAGCAGGAGCGACGACAACACCACGAACAGCCAGCCCTTCATGGTTTGCAGGAAAGTGAATCCCGCGAGACTGTCGGCGAACGCCGCAACCAGACGGTCGGACAAATAGATCCACAGCACGCCAAACACGGCATACGCCAAACTGACACGGAGATAGGGTTTCATGAGGTGGAAAAACAACGCGCCTGTGTGATGAGCAAAGCAAATGCCATTTCCAAGCGGCAGGCAATCGCCACGAAATGGCACCAAGAAGAATTTTTCAGCCCCGTTCGCATGGATTGAAAAACCGAACCCTCTCGATTTGAGTCATGGTTCGCCCGCACATGATTTCCCCCGCTTTGTCGCCCGTTGACATGGCGACAGGTCGAAGGCGGGCTGTTCGTGTTCAGTGGTGTGGAAAAGGCTGACATGGGTTCCAATCCTCAGGTGCAAGGCTACGGATTTACCCTCCCGTGCCAAGGAGAATCAGCGTGGGAGCGAAAATTCTTGCGGAACGGCTTTGCCGAACGGGATACCAGTGCCTCCGCCAGGGCTTGCCATCGACATCCCGGCCTCAGGGCCAGTTTGCGACCGGTCACAGACCGCCGCTTGCTACAGATAAAGGATCCTGACCGGTCACGGCGTTTGGGTGATGTGG
>CAIYYV010000131.1 GCA_903930425.1 Akkermansiaceae bacterium
CAATTTCCTTCGCGCCTGCAAGGGCGAGGAAAAATGCCGCTCGTCGTTTGAGGTGGCCGGTCCATTGAGCCAAGTGATGGTGCTTGGCGTTATCGCCCAGCGTCTCAATGCCCCGCTTAAGTTTGACCGGGCCACCCAACAAATCACCAATGATCGTATCGGCAACGCCCTGCTCGTCGGCCCGCCACCGAGAAAAGACTGGGAGCAATACTATAAACTCTAATGAAGGTCCACGCATCGCCCGGAGGTGATGCGCCCGGCAGGTTCCTTATCATGCTCCTTGGTGGCCCAAGAACCTATCCATGCGCGCTCGTTGCGCCGTGATGATGGCCTATTACCGACTCCTGATTTTTTTACTCCCAGTCATGTTCTACCTCACCACTGCCATTGATTACACCAACGGATCACCCCACATCGGGCATGCTTATGAAAAGGTGCTCGCCGATGTGATCACGCGCTACCGCCGGCTCAGGGGTGATGAGGCGTTTTTTCTAACAGGTGTGGATCAGCACGGCCAGAAGGTTCAGCAAACAGCGGAGAAGGAAGGGGTGAGTCCCGACGTCTTCGTGAAGCGCACCACCCGGAAGTTTCTCGATCTCTGGGAGAAACTCGGGGTGCAGTACGACGGTTGGGCGGAAACCACGGACCAGCGCCACAAGGATTGCGTGCAGTCGATTCTTTTGATGCTGAAGCAGCAAGGGCAGCTCTACAAGAGCGCGCATTCCGGGCATTACTCGGTGCGGCAGGAACAATTTCTATCAGACCGTGACCGGGATGCCGCTGGAAACTTCGGTCCTGAATGGGGGGAAGTGGTTGTGATTGAGGAGGAGAATTGGTATTTCAAGCTGAGTGAGCACACCGCCTGGCTCAAGAGTTACCTTGAGGGCACGCCGGACGCCGTGCTGCCCGTTTTCCGCAAGGCCGAGCTGCTCAATGCCATCGAGCGCAACTCGGGCACGGACCTCTGCATTTCGCGCCCGAAGGAACGCTTGCATTGGGGAATCGAGTTTCCGGGTGATCCGGATTATGTGACCTATGTCTGGTTTGACGCGCTGATCAATTATATTTCATTTGCCGGGTATCACGCCGCGCCGGATGCGGGGCTTCCGGATTTCACCCGGCTTTGGACGAGCGACGAGCGGCCGGTGCACATCATTGGCAAGGACATCCTGGTTCCCGCCCACGGCATTTACTGGCTTTGCATGCTTCACGCGATCGGTTTTTCCAATGAGGAAATGCCGCGCCTGCTCGTGCACGGGTGGTGGAATCTCCGTGGTGAGAAAATGAGCAAATCGATTGGCAACAGTGTGGATCCCCACGAACTGGCCGAAACGTTCGGGACGGAAGCGCTCCGCTATTACCTTGTGCGGGACATTGCCACTGGCAAGGACTCGGATTTTGATGCCGAACGTTTGGTCATGCTTTATAACACTGAGCTTGCCAATGAACTCGGCAACCTCTGCAACCGCGCGCTCAATATGAGCCAACGATTCACCGCAGGCGTGCTCCACCGCGGCGGAGCGTTCACCGAGGACGATCTCGCACTGCAAACCTCGCTCACCCAATCCACCACCGCTTACCGCGATGCGATGGATGACTTTGACATTTCCAAGGCATTGGAGGCATTGAATCGGCACGTCGCCCACTGCAATGGCTATGCCGAACGCATGAAGCCATGGGAACTCAACAAGAACTTGGAAAATCAAGACCGGCTTGCCACCGTGCTCTATCACCTTGCGGAGAGCGTGGCCCATGCTGCGGTGCTTCTCTCACCCGTTCTGCCCGCGGCGGCGGCGCAGCTCGCCGCGCAGCTCGAACTTCCAACCCTCGCTCACCTGAAACTTCCAGACCTCCGGTGGGGGCTTCTTCCCGACGCTCATCTCATTGGAAAACCCATGCCCGTGTTTCCAAAAATCCTCCTAGAAAAACCCGCGTGATCGTCCGGGAGATGCGAGAGATCACCCAGACGATCCTTTGCGAAATGGGGCTCAGTGATTCCTTTTTGCCCGGAAGGATTTCGGATGCCTGGTCGCGAAACCACCCTCGGTCGATGAACCTAAAAAAAGAATTGGAACCACTGATCATAAACCATTTGCGCCTATTTCTCTATTCACCTGCTAGGTGAGCTATCGTATCTATGGAACCTATTGATCTTCCGTGTTTATCCGCGTTTATCCGTGGTTCTATTTTTCTATGTAGGATGAAAAGCTGTCGATGCCACCATTGCGAGAGGCAAAACGCTGAATCCATGCTATCGTTCAACCGGGACGGATCGTCTCCGCCGTTTTTTGAACCTTCATTCGCATGGCATTCCGATTTCTAACATTTGCCGTTGTGTGCTGCGTGGTGCCCGCCACCTTGATGGCGGACTGGCGTGTTGATATCGGCTTCACCCGCTTGCAACAATTGGCTTATTCCGAGTTGCCGGTCGCGCCGAGTCAAGGGCTCACCCAGTCGGAGGCATGGGAGGATGTGAACCTTACAAACTATGCGCCGGACACTGCCAGTGCTCTGTTTTCAGGAAAAACATTTACGTTGAAATCTGGAGCCTCCGGCATCAGCTCGCATGCCAACTCCGTCGCCACGAATTTTTACGGCAACGCCAGCTTGATTCCCGGTGCCACACCAGTGGATCTCTATCAGGCCGATAGCTGGATCAATGCGGGGTTTCTCAAAATCGACACCTCCAGTGTGCCTTTGACTGAAGCCCGCGCCATCCAGAACCACAGTTGGATCGGCGAACTCTCCACCACTGCGTTCGACACGGAAGCGAGCCTGCGTCTTGACTATGCGATTGAGAGGGACGGGTTTGTGTGTGCGGTGGGTGAAAACAATGGCAACAGCACCATCCTGCCCCGACTCATGGGCCAAGGGTATCACACGATCTCGGTTGGCCTGACTAATGGAAATCACAGCGCGGGATTTACCACCCTTGACGTCGCCGAACGCATCAAACCGGATATCGTCGCGCCGGATGGCCTCACCAGTTATGCCACTCCGATGGTCGCCGGAACGGCTGGCTTGCTTGTCGCACGACTCGAAGCCGCGCCATATCATCTCGCACGTGCGGACATGCCCCGGGTCGTGAAAGCCCTGTTGCTCGCGTCCGCCACCAAGGACACGGTGGCCTCGTGGTCGAATACCAGCAGCCGCCCGCTCGACCTCCGCTACGGCGCCGGCTCGCTCAACGCCTGGAATGCCTACAGCATCCTTCGAAGCGGGAATGTTACTGCTTCTAACATCACTCAACGCGGACCTTGCGCCTGGGCTGCCGAAGAGGTCGGCCCCAGCACCACTCAAACGTATTTTTTCAACATTCCAGTGGGAGCGCCCACGACGCCGTTTTGTGCCGCGCTGACTTGGCACAGGAATGTGACCACCCAAAAATCTGGGCAGACCCGCACCTGGAGCGCCTCGCTTGCCAACCTCAACCTGCGGCTCTATCAGGCCAATGGATTCACACTTGGCACCGTGCTTTCGGAAAGCCTGAGCGCTGTGGATAATGTCGAGTTGATCTATCAGCCCGTTCTTGCGCCGGGTGATTACGCATTGGTGGTCGATAACACCTCAGGCACGAACACCCGATATGGCTTTGCCTGGCACAGTCTGCCTGCCGTCACGGTTCAGGCTGTCAACCCGATTGCCCGGGAAATCGACGGACAGGCAGGCTCCATCATGATCACGCGGACAGGCGACACCACATTGCAGCTCTACGTGCCACTTAGTATTGGCGGCACGGCCACACCCGTCACTCACTATCAAGCACTGCCGTCCAGTGTCACCATCCCCCCCGGTCTCACCACCGTCACCCTTCAAATTACGCCCGTTTCGGATCAACTCGCTCAGGGGGATCGCAGCGTCATCGTGTCGATTGCCGCCGATTTCGCGTTGGTTCGGGATCCTTCCCAAACGGGCGTGGTGACGATCCACGATAAACCCTTCGACGCTTGGCGGTTTTCGAATTTCACGAGCGACGAATTGACTCACAGCACCATCAGCGGTGAAACGGCGGACCCGGATGCCGATACGCTCGCCAACCTGATTGAATATGCGCTTGGGCTCCCGCCGAAATCCGCAAACAGCACGCCAGTGGTCCCCATCGATCTCGACGGTTACCTCGCGCTGGCGGCCTATAAGTCTGCCGCAGCCACCGACATCACGTGGGGCGCGGAAATCTCACCTGATCTAACGGAATGGAATCCCGCGGTCATCACGCTGAATAATGCCAGCACCTTTGAGGCCCGCGACAACGTGCTCCGCAATGCAGCGACCCAGCGATTTATCCGCCTGAAAATCACGCGGCCGTGAGGAGGAGGTGGCGGCCGATGCCGCTGGCTCGAGGGTAGATCAAACCTCCCAAACCGTATCTAAAAAAATGAGGGCGGCCCAATGAGCCGCCCTCGAAAATCTGGATGAGGAAACACCCTCGAATTTTTGTTAGGCACGCTTGCGGCGAACCAGCAAACCGGCCAACCCCAAACCCAACAACGTGGCGGATCCGGGTTCCGGGACCACCTGCGAGAAAGTCTGGTCAATATGGCTGACATACATCGAGGCGGAGGGATTCGCTCCGCTGGTAGTCATGGAAAAATCCTTGCCGACCTGGATAACGGACTGGGGCTGCGGTGGCTCACCGAAAGACTTTGATTCGGTCAGGGTCGTATTTCCAGTTCCAAGCTGATTGATGAAAACCAGTTCCGTGGCCAAAGTGGCCGGGCTGGCCCCTAGAGTTTGGATGCTTTCTGAAAGGTTTGCATGGCCCTCTCCTGAGGGACTTCCTTCAAACGAGAGGGTGTTCCCGTCAATGAAACTGCCATCATTCGTATGCACTTGAAAGGCAAAAGCCAAATCGTACCACAGGTCGGATCCGGTCAAGGTCCATAGCGCAGTTTGGAAACGAACGAATCCCCCAGTTCCCGTCAGTCTGAATGGGGAGCACTGCAATGGAGGTCAATGGGACCGTGAGATTGCCAGTCTGGGACACGTTCGTAAAGTTGTCAAAAACCAAGTTGCCGCTGGTGAGGGATCCACCGTCGTACATATCCTGCAACGTGAGGTTGGTGTATGCACTCGCGGGGGTGACGGTTGAGAAGATCACGCCAGC
>CAIYYV010000132.1 GCA_903930425.1 Akkermansiaceae bacterium
CTTTTTTGATCGCCGCAAGCGGCGGGGTATCGACCCCAGCTTCGCAATGAAAGCAACAATCAATTATAAAGTTTATGACACCGCCAAAGCGACATCTGTCGCGGAGGATCGGACCGCCTCCTGACCAACAACCAACTGACCAACCAATGTCAAAAATTACGAAAATTCAATGGTGCGACACCACGGTCAACCCCATCGCCGGATGTCGCGGCTGCGAGTTGTTTCCGGCTGCCGGAGATGTGCTCGACGCGATCAACCTCGGGGCAGCGACAACGGGCGCTACGATTGACAGCCGCAAGGTCTACACGGCGCTTATTGATGAGTGCTTTTTCCGCATTCCGAATCCCGCGACTGGCTTCAAGCACGCTGTGAACACGACCAATATCTGGCACTTGCGCGAAAAATTCGTCGCGCGGGTGACTGACCTTCATGGCGAGGCGGCGGCCATCGCTGCCGGTGTTGCTGTTAGAAAGGCAGTCACCTGCTACGCCGCGATCCTCCACCTGAACAAAGCCCAGTCCATCGTCAACCCCACGAGAATGCCGAACAAAGGCTACGCTCCGATCTTCGAAAGTGTCAGCCGGTTCGCCGGTCGGGCTGCCGAAACCGCCAAGCTTCCGGATCTGCTCGGGCAGGCCAACCCTGAAACTCCCTGGAAAAACCGCCTACCACGCATGATCTTTGTATCCGACATGGGTGACGCGTTCAGTTCGATCGGTGATTTTGGGTTTCTTAAAGGCGACCTGCTGCCCGCTATAACTTCCGATGCGGGGATCCGTCATCTCTGGCTCTGGCTAACCAAACGACCGGAGCACATGGCGAAATTCGCCGCCGAGATCGGAGGCTTTCCAGACAACGTATGCGCGATGACCACTCTGACCGGTCCAGATGAGCGTTGTCTCAAGCGTTTGGCCGACCTGAAATTGGTGGAGGCTTCGATCCGTGGACTTTCGATCGAACCTTTGTGGGACCGTATTCCGCCAGCCAAGCTCAACCTCACGGGCATCGACTGGGTAATAGCGGGAGGTGAATCAGGTTCCGGCGAACTCACTCGTCCGTTCGCTCTGGAGTGGGCGATGGAACTCCGCGACCACTGCCGTAAACAGGGTGTGGCGTTTTTCCTGAAGCAACTCGGTCGCAATCCCACGCGCGGGGGAATGCCGGTCAAGCTCAAGGACAAGCATGGTGGCAACTGGGAAGAATGGGAGATATCCCTGCGAGTCCGAGAGTTTCCACGGGCGTTCCACGAATTCCGCAAGGACGAGTTCCAATTCTCAGATAAACCTCGACCCGTCAAGAAGCCGAAGAAATCCTAGGTGTATCACACCATTGATAGGCTGTGCCACGTTTGCTCAAAACGGCGTAACGAATAATGGGGCGGTCCTTAAACCGGAGATCGGCAGGCAGACGAATCTGTACATGTATGTCTATATTCCCACTGGACCGCCCCCATCGTTTGGATGTTAAGGCCGCCCTCCGCCGCTTCACCCATATCGAGGATCCATCAACGCCGCTGCGTGATCCCGATGACGCTCTTCTTTGAGTCGGGGCCGGGCACCACCAGCATTCCAGTTCCTTTCCTCCGGCCATGATCGCCTTGGTCGCCTTGGTCGCCTTGGTCGCGTTGGGCCGCCCATCCGCCGAAGGTCCCTGACCTTTCATTCCGTTCGCTGGAGGTAATTTTCAGATGGGGTCTCGGTGTGTAGCAGGAATCGGTCCCCCCGCCCCCGTCCCATGGAAAATCCGGCCGCCCCCGAAACTCCGCCATGAAACCTCGTCCCCCGCCCCCTCCTGCAAAAATTCACAGATCAAGAATTAAAATAAACACCAAAACGAAAATATCTGTTGCGGATTTGATATTTCGCCCTGCACATTCACCTTGGGAGGCCGCGACGCCGACCGCAACACATCAAACAAACACCAGAACATGAATACGAAACCTACCGACACCGCCGCATCCTACGCAACCCGCCGCATCAATGGGGGGGACTCCGAGGCGGCCGCACCGATCAAACCTCCCCCTATGAAACAAATCACCGCCAGGAAATTCAAAGCCGCCATCAAACTCGATCCTGCGTGGGCGCTCACACTCACCGAACCGGTGGAAATCACCGGATACTGCAACATGGGGGGATCCGAAGTCAGCCATCTTTCTCCGCTGCTTCATTTCGCCGGTCGCAACGCAAAAGGGAATGCGGCCAGTTTCTCCTGCTGCAAAAATCTGAAGGTGGCCGAAGGCACTTTCGCCGGATGTGTGCAATTTGACGAATCTGGTGTTGAGACTATCGGAAAACTCCACGTCACCTCACCGAATACAAACGGGTTCGCTGCCCACTTCTGCCACTGTGAGAAATTGAAAGTGGCCGAAGGCACGTTCCAAGGAATGGTATGCTTCTCCTACTCCGGCATCACACGGATTGGAGAACTCATCACTGCTGCCGACTCAGAGGGCAACGCCGCCTACTTCAACGAATGCGAACGCCTGAAAGTGGCCGATGGCGCATTTCCCGGTTGCGTGTCGTTCTGCGGATCCGGCGTCGAAAGGGTAAGTAAGTTGGTGATAGCTAAAGCAAACTGTGACAACATAAAGGCCAACTTTCTCGGCTGCGACATCCGGCTACCGGCCGAGTTCCTTGGTCCCGAATATGTAATGGATGACTCCACCAGGCGGAAAAACCTGGGGCGGATCGCCGCCAGCAAAGCAATCGGGGCTACTCCCGCACTCGAAATCTGACCATAACGCCATCGAAATCATTCCCTGATTTTTCCCTTGGAGAACCGAAGACTATGTCTTCCTTCGCCGTCCCGATTGGCCTTTCGGCCAATCCTATGGAGGCGCCAAGAATCCTTCTTGTGTAAATGCGATCCTAAACCAAAATTAAGATTGAAGATGCAAAGAGTTGCCCCTCTTGATCCACTAACCCCAGACGAGAGCATGAAAACAAAACCGAAACTACCATGCTGCTCATCATCCAAATCGTCCTTGGACTCGCCTTCATCGGACTTCTGATCCTCGCCATCCTTGATGCAATCAAAGGCACTTTGATCATCCTCGCCGGACTGGTCCTGATCGCGGCGGGCTACACCCTGAAGCTAATCTCATTCTTGCTAAAGAAGATTAATCCGCCCAAGCTCGTCGCGCCTTAGCTGCGGAAATGGAAATGCATAGCTTCCGAAAATGCCGCCTGCCGCACGTTGAGCGCGTGCGCGCTGGATACCGATTCCACTGCCAAGAGTCCGCAACCACTGAGGCCTCAACCTCATGAACACTATCAAGGCCGCCTTCGCCGGAAAAACCCTCATCCTTCCCGCCCGCATGAATAGTTATACGTCGTCGCCGAGACTCACCTACATGAACCTTGGGCTATCACCACAGGAACTCCACTCCACATGTTTCGTCTCTCGTCAATCACAATCCGACATGGTGGTCAAACCACCGCAAAGAGATACTTCTCCGACCTTCCTTTCGTTGGCCGGACAGACAGCAAATAGATAGTATGCATATCTTGGAGAAACGTGAATTCACAGTCGGATACATCAAGCCTTCAGATACACAACACAAACCAAAATAGAGTACACAGAAAAATGAAAACATTAGTTGAATTCGCATCCCCCGAAGACCTCCGCAAGATTCGCGGATCATCACCGTGGGCTAGCAACCAGCAGGGATCCTATA
>CAIYYV010000133.1 GCA_903930425.1 Akkermansiaceae bacterium
CCGAGCGTGTGGCCGACCTCATGCGAGACGACCTCGACCGCGCTTTTGCCAGTGGTGTAAAACGACCAGCAAATCCAATGGCCGGTATAATTGAAGGATCCGACGTAAGCCACCCCGCCCGCGCCGGGAGCGGCGGTGCTTGTCGGCGTGAGCATGACATGCATCCGCCCGCCACTGGGAGCGGCGTCATAAACCGCCCGCACGGTGGTGATGTTGATGTTGAAGGGGATGTAGTCTTCCGCGACGCCCTTCCAGACTTCGAAAATCTCGGCGTTGGTGGCCCCCGACGGTGCGGCGTTGATATATCCCCACCCGGGAAAAGTGTCCGCTTCGCCATCAAAGTCGAGATAGACCACGGCGGTGGCCCCGGGCAGGCTCTGCAACTGGACGATGCCGTTTTCGTCCGGCGGAATCGGATAGTTCGTGGGGTGAGTTTGCGGTGCTTCTTCGGGAGTCTGCGCGGCCGCAGGGTAATACCGGCAAACAACCTCATCGACGGGATCTTGCACGAGCATCGAGCTCCCATTGATCCCGTTGGGACGCACCCGATAGGCGACGTCGCTCTTATCGTAGTGGATGTAACCGACCATCGGACCGGCGGTCCCCGGTGCCGTCTGGCGTTGAAACATGAACTTGCCCGCCTCGGGATCCTTAACCTTGCCCTGTATGAGAAGCAATCCGTTTCCATCGCGTTGGATGGAAGTGACCTCGCCCATCGCCGTGCCGCCATCTGGCAACGGAATCGTGGCGGTCATTTCGTCTGCGGAAAGAATGCGATTCAAAAAGTCCAACGGGACGGACGTGGCGACGCGTTCCTCTGGATGGGCGGTCACTGGATGCGGCGTGCCTGACGTATGCGCTGGATTACACGCGGCAATGGCCGGTGCGCCGCAGCCAGCCATCACCAACGAGGTCTGGCGCGGACCGCTACCGCCGGACGACTGACGCAGCGTGCCGGCGGAAACCGCCATCTCCGGTCGCTGCCTGCCACCAGTGAATCCGGTGGAATGATGCCATGCCAGCGCTGCTAGCAGGCCCGCAACAACGATCAGCGCTGCAGCGAAGCCGACGATGCGGAAATGTTTTGTTAGGCGTTTCATGAAAACTGTTAGTGGTTGGAATTGATGCCGATAGTACAGTCGGTGATGGATATCATGATTTGCACGCTCATCTTCAGCCTGGCCAAGTTTTCATATTTTGACGCGACCGCGAGCCGCCTCACTTGAGCGAGATAATCCCCAGATCGAGCAACAACGTTTTCATTCTGTTCATACTGCGCTTCAGTTTCATTTTTGTGTTAGATTCTGTTACTCAGTCTTGTACCGCTTGGTATTGTTCGCGCACCGGACTTGGGATAAAACGTAAACTACCGGAATCGAACTCCCGCGACCATGGCTTGCCTTGCGTAAAGTTTGTGACAGATTGTGCATCTGACACCCGAACGCTCATCAACGATCCATAGGAGGAAAACGCCGCTGTTAGTGGGCGATTCCACCTTGAGTCGCATCGCCCCTTGCATCGAGCCATTGGACACTCGAAATGGTTTTGAACAACTGGTGATCGGCGTATGTCCAGACCACCTGTTTGGCGGGCGTGACTTCTATGAGATGTGGTGCCTGGCCGAGATGGCCGTGGCCGAGCCAGTTAGAAATCAAGGTATTTCCGTTAGGCAGTCGTTGCAGGCCGGTCATGAAATAGAACGGGATACCCGGCAAGTCGCCATTTTTGATTTCCCACACCGTTTTGCCGGTAGGATCGACCTCGAAAACCCGACTGCCGCCCGCGCCGTCGCCACAGGCGATGAGCGTGTTGCCATGGGCCAGGCGGATCGCGCTGTGCGGCCCGCCTGCGGCCGGGATTTCGCGCACGAGCTTGCCATGCGGATCATATTCCCGCACGACCTGATCGCCGTAGTGCGTGACGAGATAATGGTCATTGGGCAAACGGCGGGCGTTGCGCATGTAGAGATGACCGCCGTCCTTGCCCTCGGGCAGGAGTTTGATTTCCTTGACGATTTTGCCGCTGGGACCGACATCCAGCAGGCGGCCGGCATTGCACTCGCCGATGAATGTGTTGCCATTGGCGAGGCGCTGGCAGGCATAGATTTCACTTTTGGATTGATACTCGAAGACGACCCGCCTGTCGCGCGTGACTTCCTTCACGCCATGGCCGGTGGTGAAGAGCAAGTTTCCGTTAGATAACACCCAGAGATCATTGCAGTTCGGTGCCGGATACTCCCACTCCACCTTGCCGTCGGCGGCGACGATGCAAACCTTCCCCTGCACATAATCCGCGCAAGCAAACCGGTGTTCTATCGCGTTGACTGGCATGACGCAGCACCCAAGCGCGATCCCTATCATGATCCTTTTCATTTTGTGCATTGATGGAATACTCCAATCCACCCATGAGCGGTGCTTGAATGCGTGATTGTGGGGCTTCTCGGTCATTCGATGCAAGGAACCATTCCAACAGCCATTCCGCCTTGTGTGGGATAGTCCGATCGCCGATCGCCTCCAAACACGACTTGACGCGCTGTGTAGGGTGTCTCTACCCGTGCTTGAAAATGAAATGAACCCACAACGACGCGCCCATCATCTGCTGCGCCGGCTCAACGAACTCTACCCGGAAGCGCCCAAACCGCTCAGCCACCAGAGTCCCTACATGCTGCTCATCGCCGTGCTGCTCTCCGCCCGCTGCACCGATGTGAGGGTTAACCAAGTCACCCCCGCGCTCTTTGCCCGCGCCCATCACCCGCGCGACATGATGCACGTGCCGGTCGATGAGATCCGCGCCCTCATCCGCCCCTGCGGACTCTCTCCACGCAAAGCTGCCGCCATTTCCGCGCTCTCGAAAATCTTGGTCGAAACGCACGGCGGCGAAGTGCCGTCGAATTTTGAAGCCCTTGAAGCCCTGCCCGGAGTCGGCCACAAAACCGCCTCCGTCGTCATGGCGCAGGCCTTCGGCGTGCCCGCCTTCCCGGTGGACACCCACATCCACCGCCTCGCCACCCGCTGGAAACTCACGTCCGGGAAAAATGTGACCCAAACCGAACGCGATCTGAAATCCCTATTCCCCCGCGAGTCGTGGAACCACCTGCACCTCCAAATCATCGCCTACGGCCGCGAACATTGCCGCGCCCGATCCTGCAACGGCAGCACCTGTCTGCTGTGCGCTGAGTTAGCAAGTCTTTGATTGTCAATTACTTACGAGTCTAACAATTCTGTGCCAGCCCCCAGCACATTCTCAGCACTCGCGGCACTCGCGGCACTCGCGGATTCGCGGGCTCGTTTTTCTAACCAAACCGCGAGCAGGGCGACATCCGCGGGCGTGATGCCCGGAATGCGACCCGCCTGTCCAAGAGTGAGGGGACGGATTTCCGTGAACCGCAACTGAGCTTCCTTCTTGAGGCCCGGCAAGCGCGTGTAGTCCAAATCCTCCGGCAGGTGCCTGCCCTCTTGACGGGCCAGACGCGCGACCTGTGTCCGTTGACGCGCCAAATGCCCCTCATATTTGATATCCGTTTCGATCGTGTTCCAAAGGCCCCGATGAACTTCCTTGAGCAAAGACTCGGGAAGCAGAGACCAAGAATTTTCACTCCGCCGCAACCATTGATCGAGCTTCAATCCCTCATGCTGCACCTGCCTCACCCAAGCCTCCGCTTTCACCAAACCGGCGGATTTTTCCTCCACCCGCCGGACCCGCTCCCCATCCGCCAGCCCGAGCGCCCCAGCCTTGCGGGTGAGCCGAAGATCGGCATTGTCCTGCCGCAATAACAAGCGGTATTCCGCCCGGCTGGTGAACATGCGATAGGGCTCCGTGCACCCGCGGGTCACCAAATCATCTAACATAACTCCGAGATACGCCTCGTCACGACCCAAAACAAACGCGGGTTTTCCAAGCACCTGGAGCGCCGCATTCGCGCCCGCCATCAGGCCCTGCCCCGCCGCCTCCTCGTATCCAGAGGTGCCGTTGATTTGCCCCGCAAAAAACAAGCCCTCGATTTTTTGGGTCTCCAGGGTCGGTCGCAATTGGGTGGGAGGGCAGTAGTCGTATTCCACCGCATAGCCCGGACGCAGCAGTTCACAGTGCTCCAAGCCCTTGATCGATCGCAAAAACTCCCACTGCACGGAATAGGGCAAAGAGGTGGAAACCCCATTGACATAGTATTCGTTCGTGTGCCGTCCTTCGGGTTCCAAAAATACTTGGTGCCGCTCCTTGTCTGCAAAACGCACCACCTTGTCCTCAATCGATGGACAATAACGCGGCCCCACGCCCTCAATCACCCCCGCATACAACGGCGATTGATGCAGATTGGCGCGAATGATGGCGTGCGTGTGCGCGTTGCTGTGGGTGATCCAACACGGCAATTGTTCCACGTGAAACCCGGGATCTCCCCAAGGATTGAGCGTGAACACGTCGTTGCCCGACCCCTTTAAACGGTCGGCCATGAAACTGAACGGCTCCGCCGTCTCATCGCCGTCCTGACGCTCACACTGGGAAAAATCAATCGAGCGACCGTTGATCCGGCACGGAGTCCCCGTCTTGAAACGGGCCACTTCAAATCCGAGACGTTTCAAGACCTCCGAAAGAGCCGACGCCCCATCGCCCATGCGTCCTCCTTTTTCATGATGCATCCCGACATGCAGGAGCCCGCCCATAAAAGTGCCCGCACTCAAAATCACCGTCTTGCCGCGTATTTCCATGCCCAAGGAAGTCAGCACCCCGCAGACACGATCGCCCTCAATTTGAAGATCCGTCACATCGGCCTGGTGCAGGGCCACGCCCGGCATCTGCTCCATGGAATGTTTCATCCGAAACTGATAGGCCTTCTTGTCGCACTGAACGCGGAGGGCGCGGACCGACGGTCCTTTCGAGGCATTCAGCAGCCGCCACTGGAGACCGGTGGCATCGGCGTTCAAACCCATCAGCCCGCCCAGTGCATCGATTTCTCTCACCAAGTGACCCTTGGCAAGACCGCCGATCGCCGGGTTGCACGACATCTGCCCGATCGTGTCCAAATTCTGCGTGAGCACGGCCACTTCACAGCCGAGCCGGGCAGCGGCGTGGGCGGCCTCGATCCCGGCATGGCCGGCACCAATCACTATCACATCGTAACACTTGGGGTATCGGAACATCGCGGGAGGCGCACCATAACCGCCTCTTGCCGGGGCTCAAGCCTGGAAAACAAGCGCCCAGTTCCATGTGGAACAATGGCCGCGAAATCTTCTTCGGTGGAATCTGCTTGCCTCAAGACCCAAGTCCCTTAACTTCCGATTCGCGCTTCCAATCCCTTCCGCCTTTCCATGATTCGCCCCCCTTGCTCTCCCGATGATTTCGCCAATGCGCCGATCAATCAATCCCTGACGCCTGCAGAGAAAATCCGGCTTTTCTCGCAGATGCTTCGCATTCGGCGCTTTGAGCAAGCGAGTCTGAAATACTATCAAGGAGGAAAAATTGCGGGCTTTCTTCACCTCTACATTGGCCAAGAGGCGGTGGCGGTGGGCACGGTTTCTTTAGGTGGGCCGCATGACCATTTCATCACTGCGTATCGGGAACACGGCCACGCCTTGGCTGTGGGCATGGACATGAATGCCTGCATGGCAGAACTCTTCGGCAAGCAAACCGGATGTTCGAAAGGCAAGGGAGGCTCCATGCATTTTTTCGCGCCCGACAAAAACTTTTGGGGGGGGCATGGGATTGTGGCTGGGCAGACGCCCTTGGGTTTGGGTTTGGCCTATGGTCTCAAGTATCTTGGCAGAGAAGGCTGCTGCCTCTGTTTTCTCGGTGATGGGGCCGTCAATCAAGGCACCTTTCACGAATCGCTCAATCTGGCGGCCCTGTTGGAAATTCCGGTGGTGTATGTGATTGAAAACAATGGTTACTCGATGGGCACCTC
>CAIYYV010000134.1 GCA_903930425.1 Akkermansiaceae bacterium
CGCTTTGCGGGAGTTCCGGGGGTTCGTAGTCGGTGGGATAGATGAATTCGCGGATGATTTCGATGGTCGCTTTTTGTCCGGAGCGGGCGGTGACGGAAGGAGCGGTCATGAGATCCGTGCCTTTTTTCTGGGCCAATCCGCGCATGATCATCTGCACTTGTCCATCTGAGAAGAGGCCGGTCAAAGCCATGATGCCAGGAGCGACGCTGTTTTGCTGAGAAGTGCGGTTCGGGTTATTGAGGATGGCGTCGATGCTATTGCGATTGAGCGCTTGATCCCCGGAGCGCAGACCCGCGGTGGGGGTGTTCGTCACTGACTGACCCGCGCTGGAGGGAATGCCGGGGATCGTAGTGAAATCGACTGGATTGATGAAATCGGCGGCGGTGCGACCGGCTTGGTTGCCTTTGGTGCCACCACTGGCGAAGATGCCACTGGTCACTCCAAACGGACTGACAATCCAGTCAAAGCCGAGTTCATCATTATTTTCCTGAGTGATCTCGACGAACTTGGTGGTGATTTTCACCTGTTTCGGCTGTTTATTGCCGGTTTGGACGAGTTGTTCGACCTTATCGAGTTCGGACGGGGTATTGGTGACCAGAAGTGTGCCGTTGGCACTCAAGGTGACAGACGCGCCTTCAGAGAAGCCAATGCCCGCATTCTTGAGCAATTCGAGGATCGGTTTGCGAGGTTCCAATTTTTTGGTGCCGCCTGAGGCGGCGGGGGCGAACGGATCCGCGCCACCTGCGGGAGCGGCGCTGTCATCGCCACTGCTCAGAGAAGCGACGAAATCCGGGGGCACGGAGAAGGTGCGGGTCAAGAAATCCTCGCCCGATTCGGTTTGGGGCACGAGCGTGACGGCGAAATCATCGACCTTGTAGCGGAGTCTGGCTTGATCGCAGATATATTTGAGGGCGACGGCTAGGGGGACGTTGCGGATGCGGAGTTCTTTCACGCGGAGTGAACCCGGATCGCTGGTGCCTGCAGTGGGAAGTGCCGCTGCGGGCTCGGTGGCCGTCGCATCGGTTCCCGCATCCGGAGCGGTTACGCCGGTCGCCCGAGGGCGCCGGACGACGAAGTTGACGCCCTTGCGAGCGGGATCGAGTTCGAGGTTATCGAGTTCGGCGGCGCGCATGCGGAGGAAATCAATGGCTTCCTCAACCGTGGTGTCATCAAAATCGATTTTGGGAATGATGATACGGCGGAGTTTTTCGGTGATGTAGGCGACACCGCCTTTGTCATCGGCATTGACGCGGGTGGTGTCCGGCAGGTTCACGCTCTCACTGGGCACCGAGAGCTCCCAAGCGGCGTCCACTTGCGAGAGAAGTTCCGCGCGGGTGTGATCGTAGGCGGCGCGATAGTAGTCAGACTTCGCTTGGGCGAGTTTTTCAAGGCCGCGGCGGGCGGCGGAATTGTAGGGATCAATGCGCAGCACATTATCATACTCGCGTTTCGCGTCATTGTATTTGCCGAGATTGTAATTGCCCTCTGCGGTGTAGAGCGTGCGGCGCACTTTATCGACATCCTGGGTGTGCTCATAGGTCAGGGCCGGGTTGGTGCGGATCGGGTCATCCAGATAGCCGATTTCGCGTTTGGCGCTGGCGTTGTTAGGATCCTCAGAAAGAACATTTTCGAGAAGAGCGCGGGCCTCGGCATATTTACCGACCTTGCGATGTTGCATGGCAAGCGCGACACTCGCGTCACTGTAGTGGGCGATGATGCTTTGGCGGCGGTCCGCAAACATCGGCGCATCCGGCACCTTGGAAAGCGCTTGTTTGTATTGATCCACTGCTTTCTGATAGTCTCCCTTGGAGTAGGCATCACGGCCTTCGGCAAGGAGGCGATCCGCTTCAATGACATCGCCTTGGCGGCGAATCATTTCACGTTGAGCGAGATCGCTATAAGTGGAGGTATTGTCACCAGCATGGGCCCTGGTGATGACGACGGGCATGGTGGATGCTACGGCCATCAATGTGATAACGGTGCGACTGGATCGATACATGGGCGTTTGTTGCATGGTGGGCGGAGGTTTTCTGGCGATGTTTTGGAGGTTTGGAAAGCGATTTTTTGAAGATTTTATTCAGAGGCCCGGGGCAGGCTGCCTTTAGGGATTTGCAAGGTCTTGAGAGCGCCCTGGGCGTCCGTGTATTCGACGGTGATGGAGGTTGGGGTGACCTGTTTGAGGAAATAGTCTTTTTTCGGGGCGTTGAACGGGAGGGCGAACGAGGTTCTTTCCTCGACCTTGAACTCCTTGCCGGTCTCACCGATCGCCTCGAGTGACAAGATGGCGGTGCGGTCATATTGGAGATACTCATTTTTGCGTTCCTCCTGAAGAGGCGAAGGAACTTCATAGACCAGTCCCTTTTTGTTAGGGCGTTGCTCTTCGATACGGACGATGGTGACTTCGATCTCGGCCTTGGTGCTTTTGCTGATTTCCTTGCGGATCTCGTGGCCTAGAAGTTTAAAGCGCTTGGCCATGGGGCCCTTCTGGAAGAACACATCGTTCGGCGCGGCCATTTCACCTGCTGGGATTTTATTGGTTTGGCGTTTGGAATCCTCGTAGCTGATAGGGAATTTATCGGCGTCGCCGTATCCGGGGCGCAGCACCCATGCGAGGCACTCGTCTTTTACAAACCGGAGTTTGGCGCTCAATGCCGGGATGGATTTATTGCTATTCGGGTCGGTTTTCGCGGTGAATTCCTCGATATTGCTGAAGCCGTCGCCATCGGGGTCGCGGTTGGGGGAGTCTGCGAAGCCTGGGTCGAGGCGATGTTCGAGCCACCAGATGTTAGGGATGGGCGGGTGGATGGGCGGACCGGTGAAAGGGTCGAGCGGTTTATCCGGGGCGCTGCTGGCGATGAAGAGTGCGATGCCGGCGAAGAGGTCGACCGGGCGATCTCCTGGCAAGGTTTTGGCTTGGGTCCAAGTGCGATCGAGTTTCATCGATTGCAGGGTGATGGGCACGAGGGCCGCGTCCGCGACGGCGGTGGTGTTAGAGCCTGAGCCCTGGAGGCCCGCACCGAAATCTTCGCTCACGCCGCGGGATTTTTGCCATCCGAGGACCACGAGGCCGAGGGCGATGACCGCAGCTCCGGCCAGGGCAGCCTTTTCATAATTTTTTAATAACCAGGACATGGTTGGAGAATGGCTTGGGTCAGGGTTAAGGAAGTTTTTTTGCGGGAAGGAATTGCATGAGGTCGAGCCGGAGAAAGACCTGCACTTCTTCATTGCCGAGGACTTGCGTGAGAATGCGGCTGGAATCCGTCACGGCAGGGGTGGCTGTTAGAACAGCGGCGGTCGGAGTGGCCGGGATGACGATCAGGCGAAGGCCCTGCGCCTTCCTTCGGCCTTTCAGCAGACTCGCTGCATCCCGCAGGTCCTCCAGCCACCCGTTGGTGCAGGAACCGATGAAGACCTGGTCCAGCGTGACGTTTTTCGCCTCCGAGACCGGCTTGACGTTTGCCGGCGACGGGGGGAAGGCGATCTGCGGCTCGAGGGAGCTCACGTCGATCGAAAGGGTTCTTTCGTATTTCGCGCCGGCATCGCTCGTGAGGAAAACG
>CAIYYV010000135.1 GCA_903930425.1 Akkermansiaceae bacterium
CAGCCATTAATGGCGGTCTATTGCGGTTGAATGGAAGCAGCACGGGTGGCCAACTGAACATCAACAAGAATGGCGCGCTGGGCGGCACGGGCACGATATCCATGGCGGTCACCGCCGCCGTCGGCGATGCCTCGAATCCCGGCGGGGCGATCCGCCTCACGGACGGCGCGGTCGGCACACTCACGCTGGGCAGCACCTTGACTTTCAGCGGCACTGCCGCCAATCCGAACAACCTGTATTTTGATTTGGGCAGCGCCGCAGCCACCAACGACAAAATCGTGCTGACGACGGCGGGCCACTCGGCCGCCGGAGCCGTCGGTGCGGTGCTGGTGAATTTCAATCAACTGGCTGGCGGGGGGGTCACTCCCGGCACTGGCAGGGTGTTGATCCAAGGGGGCGCGGCGAGCACTTTTACCGGCTATCGACTGGCCACCACCCGTGCGGGCGGAAATGTGTATTCGAACCTCACGAGCAGCGGCAACAACTTGCTTGTGGACATCGCCACCGCCACCGCCGGGCCGACCACGGCGGCGTGGGCACCGACCACGGGATCATGGGCGACAGCGAGCAACTGGGATGGGGCGACGAGTCCCGGCTATCAGTCGAATGTGACCCTCAATACCACCTCTCAGCCTTCGCAAACTTTGAATGGCGACTTTGACATCGGCAGCCTTACCTTTGGCACCAGCGCCACCACTGCGATCACGATTGCCAAAGGCACCGGCGGGATGCTGACGATCGAGGGAGCCACAGGCATCACGCTCAACAATACTTCGGGAACGCACACGATCTCCGCCAATGTCGGCTTGGGCGGTGACCAAACTTGGACGGTGGCCACCGGCGGGGCCCTCACCGTGAGCGGCGCGGTCACCGACTTCGGCGGCGGCTACGCGCTGACCAAGGCCGGCGGCGGCACCTTGACGCTCTCGGGCCTGAACACGCTCACCGGCGGCGCGACCACCCTGAGTGGCGGTATCTTGCAGGTTGGTGCCGGTGGTACCACCGGTTCGATTTCTTCGTCCGGCAGCATCGTCAACAATGCCGCTTTGGTGTTCAATCGCTCTAACACCGTCACTCAGGGTGCCGATTTCGGCAGTGAAATCTCCGGCACCGGCACCCTCACCCAAGGCGGCACCAGTGCTTCGATCCTCGTCCTCACCGGCGCAAACACTTACAGCGGCCTCACCACCGTGAGTGGCGGCACGCTCCAACTGGGCTTCGAAGGAACGGGATCTAACAGCCCGTTGGGCACCACCGCGCTCGGCACCGTGGTGAACACCGGCGCGGCACTCGACCTCGGCGGCTTCACCCTCAGCACGGCCGAAGCACTCACCCTGAACGGCACCGGCATCAGCAGCGGCGGTGCCCTCAAAAACAGTGTGGCCAATCCGGCCACCTACAGCGGCTTGCTCACTCTGGGCAGTGCCAGCAGCATCGTCGCCGGCACGGGCAATATCATTCTTTCTAACACCGGAACGATCACCGGTTCTGGGTTCGCCCTCACCCTCGACGGCACCGTCGCGGGAAGTCTCACGACTTTGACCAGCACCATCGCCAGCAACATCGGCACCGGCGCGGGCACGCTCACCAAGAACGGTGTGGGCACCTGGAATCTCTCGGGCACTAACACCTACTCGGGCGGCACGACCGTCAGTGTGGGAACTCTGACTTTTGTGAACACCGCCGCGAAACCCACCTCGGGCACGACCACCGTGGCGGCCTCCGCCACACTCGGCCTCGGCGTCGGCGGCACCGGCGATTTCAGCTCAACCGACATCAATGCCCTCTTCGGTGGGACGCTCGCCAACGTGACCCTGAACGCAACATCCAAAGCCGGCCTCGACACCACGGCCGGCAACTTCACCCATGCAACCGCCATCCCCACCAGCACGTTCGGCCTGGTCAAACTCGGGGCCAACACCCTGACGCTCTCGGGTTCTAACGGTTACAGCGGCGCGACCACGGTCAATCAAGGCGCGCTGAATGTCCAAAACGCCACGGCGCTTGGCACCACGGCGGCAGGAACCACCGTGGCTTCCGGCGCGGCCTTGCAATTGCAAAATAGCATCACCGTCGGCGCGGAAACCTTGTCGCTCAATGGCACGGGCGTTTCCGCCGATGGCGCGCTCCGCAATATCAGCGGTGCCAATGTTTGGCAGGGCACGGTCACTCTCGCGGCGGCCGCGCGCATCAACTCGGATGCAGGCAGCCTGACTTTCAACACCGTTTCTAACAGTATTACCGCTGTCAACCTCGCGCTGACCTTGGGCGGTGCGGCCAATGGCACGGTGGGCGGCACGATCACCATCGGCACCGGCGGCCTCACCAAAGACGGGGTCGGCACCTGGGCACTCGGAGGGGCCAATACCTACACCGGGATCACCACGATCAGCGCGGGTGTGCTGCAACTCACTCATGCCACCGCCCTCTCCGGCGGCATCGCCACCACCGGCGGCACCAGCGCCCTCACTTTCAACGGCGGCGTGCTCGGCCTTGGCAATGGCAATTTCACCCGAAGCCTCGCGGCCGCGGGCACAGTGACCGGTGCCACCTTCACCGGTGCCGGCGGATGGGCGGCCTACACCGCCGATCGCACCGTGAATCTTGGCGGGGCCACCGCCCAGATCACCTGGGTCACCGCCTCCACCGGTTTCAATGGACAAACGTTGATCCTCGGTGCCTCGACCGCGACCCATACCGTCGATTTGCAAAACCCGCTCGACCTCGGCACTGCGGCCCGCACCGTGCAAGTGGATGACGGCGCTGCCGCCACCGATGGCAAATTGAGCGGAGTGCTTTCTTCCGGCGCAGGCGGCGGTCTCACCAAGACCGGAACCGGCACGTTGGTGCTCTCTAACACGAACACTTATACCGGCGTGACCACCGTCACCACCGGCACCTTGTCGGTGGCCACCATCGGCAATGGCGGCGTCGCGGGCAATCTTGGCCAGGCGGCCCTTGCCGCAGCCAACCTCGTGTTCAACGGAGGCACACTTCAATACACCGGCGCCACGGCCTCTACCGATCGCAACTTCACGCTCAACGCGGGCACGACCGGCACCTTCGACGTGACCACGAATAATCTCACGATTTCCGGCGCGAGCACGGCAACCACAGGCAGCCTCACCAAGACGGGTGCTGGCACTCTCACACTTTCCGGAACCAACGTGCACACCGGCGTGACCACTCTCACCAACGGCACCTTGTCGGTGGCCACCATCGGCAATGGCGGCGTCGCGGGCAATCTTGGCCAGGCGGCCCTTGCCGCAGCCAATCTCGTGTTCAACGGCGGCACGCTCCAATACACCGGCGCGACGGCCTCTACCGATCGCAACTTCACGCTCAACGCGGGCACGACCGGCACCTTCGACGTGACCACGAATAATCTCACGATTTCTGGCGCGAGCACGGCAACCACAGGCGGCCTCACCAAGACGGGTGCTGGCACGCTCACACTTTCTGGAACCAACCTGTATACCGGCGTGACCACCGTTTCTAACGGAAAGTTGTTAGTGAACAACAGCAGCGGCAGCGGCACGGGTGCGGGCACCGTCAGCGTGGCGTCCGGCGCGACCTTGGGCGGCACCGGTTCGCTCACCGGCGCGGTCACGATCAATGGCGGCATCCTCTCGCCGGGGGCCTCGGTCGAAAGTTTCAGCACGGGCGCATTGACCCTGAACGGCGGCACCTTTGCTTATGAAACGGATCACAGCGCGGCAGCCGCAGCCGCAGGTGACCTGCAAATCGTCAATGGCGCCCTGACGCTCACGGGCACCGTCAATCTAACACTCGAGGATCTGGCGTCCACCCCGGGTGCGTTTGCACCGAACAGCACCACCTTGTCGTTGATCCAATACGCCGGTGCATGGAATGGTGGGTTTTTCACCTACGATTCGAACGTATTGGCCAACAACGCCTCGTTCACGGACACCTATGGCAACGCCTGGAAGATCACTTACAATGCCACTGCGGGCGGCCTTAACTTCGCCAATGAGCTCCCAGGAGGCGGCAGCTTCGTCACCCTGAGCAACCTCACCGCCGTGCCCGAACCCGGCAGTCTCTTCGCCATTGGCTGCCTGATCGGTTCCGGTGCCCTGCTCCGTTCACGCCGCAGGAAGGATTGAAAGACCTGCGCCCCGAGCGGAATCGCCATGCTTGAAGAGGCTGGACGTCCCGTCCAGCGGGACGAGTCGCGAGCGACACGGAACATCTCTGCGCGCTTTCGCGGCACTCCGCGCTCTTGTTCCCCTCGCTATCTTTCCGCTTTCCGGTGACGGTTTTCCTCGTTAGCGTCCGCCCATGTCGTTCGAGCCCTTTCACCTCGGCAACGTCCCGGTGGGCGGGCCGGTGCCCTTTTTTATTCTCGGTCCCTGCGCCTTGGAATCCGAGGCCTTCGCTTGGGACATGGCGCGCTCGCTGAAGGAAATCGCCCTGCGCACCGGCATTCATTTCATCTTCAAAGCCTCGTTCGACAAGGCGAACCGGACGTCGGTCGGTTCGTTCCGCGGGCCCGGCCTTCAGGAAGGATGCCGCATCCTCGGTGAAATCTCGAAAGAACTCGGCATCCCGGTCACCACCGACATCCATACGGCCGAACAAGCCGACCTCGCCGCCACTCACATCGACCTGCTCCAAATCCCCGCGTTTCTCTGCCGCCAAACCGACCTGCTAGAAGCCGCCGCCAAAACCGGCCGCGCGGTCAATGTGAAAAAAGGCCAGTTTCTCGCCCCTTGGGACACCCTCAACATCGCCGATAAAATGCGGGCTTTCGGGTGCGAGCATTTTCTCATCACCGAGCGCGGCACCACCTTCGGTTATAACAACTTGGTCGCCGACATGCGCTCGCTCTATTGGATGCGCAAGGAGGGGCTGCCCGTGATCTTCGACGCCACCCACTCGGTGCAACGCCCCGGCGGGCTGGGCGGCAGCACCGGCGGCGATGGAGAATTGGCACCCGTGCTGGCCCGTGCCGCAGTGGCCACCGGCGTGGACGGCTTGTTCATGGAAGTCCACTCGGATCCCGCCAATGCCCTTTCCGACGGGCCGAACCAAATCCCGTTAGAATTCATCGAGGACTTGCTCGTCAAACTCATCGCCATCCATCACGCGGCGCATTGAATCCCTCCCACCGAACCGTTTTTTTGCGCACGATTCTTCCAACCCTCCTGATCCTCACCACCGCTCTCTCCGCGGCGGACGATTCGACCCCCGCCGTGCCCAAAAAGTTTTCGTCGATTTCATTGCTGCCGGATGGCAGCGAGCTTCACGACGTGATGTTCCCCCGTTACGGCGCAAACCACGAACTGATCGGCGTGCTCAAAGCCAAGGCCATGACGCTCGTCAACAACGACACCCTCTCGGGCGAATCCGTCACCGTCCAGCTTTTCAATCCGGACAACTCTCCGCGCGGTCGTGCGGATTTGGTCAAGGCCGTGTTCCATCAGACACAGGAACTGTTAGAGACAAGGGATCCTGTCACGATGCAAAGCGACCGGATCCACGCCATCGGCACCGGCCTTTTTTACACCTTCAAACAGAGCGAAGGATTTCTCCTTGGCCCTGTCACCACTTGGATCCAACCTCGTCCAGAGACCCCCATGAAGTCCCGCCCGTCGCCCACCCGCAGCACTGCCCTCCTCGGTATCTCACTGCTCACCCTGCCACTCGCCGCCACCCCTCCCCCAGCGGTCAGCCCTGCAGAACTTTCTTCAATCCAATCCGATGCGGTCGCCACGGCAAGCACCGCCAACCAGTCGGCCGCCGCCACCCGGGCCGATCTCGACCAAGACACCCGCGATGCCGCGGCCGCCACCGACGCGGCCAAGAAATTCACTGCGCGCAACGATCTGCCCGGCCCCGCCGCCACCGCCCCCGACACCGAAGCCAAACCCCTCGACGTGAAACCAGGACCCAACGACACCGTGGTGACCTGCGACGGCGGCATGTATTTCGACACCGACGCCGGCGTGTTTGTGTATCTCAAAAACGTCCGCGTTTCCGACCCCCGCTACTCGCTTTCCGGTGCCAATGAATTGAAAATATTCCTCAGCAAAAAACCCGAGAAAAACCCGGACAAAAAAACCGCAAAAACCGCCGAAAAGCCCGCGAAAAAAACCACGCCGGGCAGCGGTCTGAGCGCCAAATTCGGCGAGGTCGATCGCATCGTGGCCACCGGCGCGGTGCGTCTCGTGCAAAAACCCACCGAAGCCGGCAAGGAGCCGATCGAAGCCAGCGGCGCGATTTTCACCTATCACACCCAGACCGGGCAGATCATTTTGAGCGGCGGCTACCCGTGGGTCAAACAAGGCACCTCGTTCATGCGCGCCGAACAACCGAACCTCAATCTGCGCATCCTCAAATCCGGCAGCTTCGTCACCGAAGGAAAATGGATCATGGGCGGCCAATTGAAACGCCCGTAATCCCCTTCCTCCTGCCACTCCCGCCCCACTCACCCATGCACGACCCCGGCTCCACCGTCTGCCACACCGAAACCGCCGTGCTTTTCGCCAACGGCCTGCGCAAAACCTACGGCGGCCGGGCCGTCGTGGATGGCGTTTCCATCACCGTCCAACCTAAGGAAATCGTTGGTCTGTTAGGCCCTAACGGGGCCGGAAAAACCACCTCGTTCTACATGATCGCAGGTCTCATTCCCGTGGATTCAGGCTCCGTGTTTTTCGGCGGGCATGACATTTCTAACTTGCCCATGCACCGGCGCGCCCGCCTCGGCCTCGGCTACCTGCCACAGGAAGAATCCGTTTTCCGCAAACTCTCGGTCCTGGACAACCTGCTCGCCATCCTCGAAACCCGCCCCCTCCTCAGCCGCAGCGACCGCAACGATCGCGCCCACGATTTGCTCAACCGCTTTGGCATCACCCGCCTTGCCAAATCCCTCGCCATCACCCTGTCCGGCGGCGAAAAACGGCGCCTGGCCATGGCGCGCTCGCTTTGCTCGGACCCGACCATGCTCATGCTGGACGAGCCGTTCGCCGGCATCGATCCCATCGCCGTCGAAGACATCCAACGCATCGTCCGCGAATTGCGCGACCGTGACGGCCTGGCCATTCTCATCACCGACCACTCGGTGCGCGAAACCCTCAACATCACCGACCGCGCCTTCCTCATCCACGACGGCCGCGTCATCCTCGAGGGCGCTTCCGATGAGCTCGTCAACGACCCCATCGCCCGAAAACACTACCTCGGTGACGATTTCAGAATGTGACGCCCTCGTTCTCTATCAGCATATCCTGTTAGAAACCGCTGCGGCCCATCCGGCGTTCACGCCCACTCACGCTGGCGCAGCAGATCCAATCCTTGGCGGACATAGGTGACCGTGGACCATACCGTGAAAACCGCCGCCACCGCACAAGGCCACGCGGGCGGCAAGGGGGCCACTTTCAACATCACCCAACCCAAGGCCACCATCTGGGTGACCGTGCAAACCTTGCCCGACCAATGCGGGACTATCTGCACCGTGAGACGCCTGTAATAAAGCACGTTGATCCCGCCCAGAATCACGCAATCACGCAAGACAACGATAACCGAAAACCAAAACGGCAAGCGCCAACCATCGGCCCCCCAATCAATGACCGAGAGCGTGACGACCGCAGTGAGCAGCAACGACTTGTCGGCGATCGGATCGATGAACGCGCCGAAGGATGAGCGTTGATTGAAGCGGCGGGCGACCCAGCCATCAATCCCATCGCTGACCGCACAAGTGACGAACACCCCGAGCGCCCACCAACGAAGCGCTTCATCCGGTTGGCCGAGTTTCACCGTGTTGCCGTAAGCAATGGCCAACATCACAAATACCGGCACCATCAACATCCGGGTGATCGTGATTTTGCTCGCGAAGGTCACTCCACCATCGAAGCAGAACCAACCATCATATCCAACAGGAAACTTTCACCACCCGCGATCCGCCGCCCCGAGCACCCTCATTCATTCACAAAAAAATCAGGACCCATTCCCGCTGCGGGCCGATAGATACGTGAGCGCCGCCGGATAGAGCCGGTGCTCCGCAGCCTGGATCCGCGCGTGCAGGGATTCCGGGCTGTCACCCGGCAATACCGGCACCCGCTCTTGCAAAAGAATCGGCCCGGTGTCCATCCCCTCATCCACAAGATGCACCGTGCACCCGGTCTCCGCCACTCCGGCGTCGAGCGCTTGCTTCCATGATTCCAAGCCCGGAAACGCCGGCAACAACGCCGGATGAATGTTGAGAATACGCCCCGGAAACGCATCTAACAACGGCCGCTTCACCAAACGCAAAAAACCCGCGAGACACACAAATTCAACCCCCGCGTCCTTCAAGCGCACCGCCGTCTCCACCTGCGCTTCCTCGGGAAATTTCGTGCGAAACCCGCGGCAGTCGATCACGCCCGCCTCAATCCCACGCTGCCGCGCCCGCTCGAGAATCCACGCGCCTGGACAATCCGAAAGCACAAGCGCAACCCGCGCATCCAGCGACCCCGCGTCGATCGCGTCAAGAATGGCCTGCATGTTAGATCCTGAACCTGAACCGAGGACGCCGAGCACCATGCCCTTGGTCTATGCCATCCTCCCGCCGTGCCAAGCACCAAGTTCAACACCCCAACGCCGGATTCCTTCCATCACTCGCAACGACATCCCCGATATCACCCGGTTTTTCAAAACCTCACGACTTGCGGCTTGGAATCCATGACCACACCCGCTATCCCCACTCCCATGCATGACACCCGCATCGATGCCCTCGCCCGCCAATTGGTCCGCTATTCCACCTCCCTCAAAAAAGGAGAAAAAGTGTTGATTGATCTCCATGATGTGCCGGACTCGATCGGGCTGGCGCTCATCCGCGAAGTCCGCGCCAAGGGTGCTTTTCCTTTCCTCCGCCTGCACCAAGCACGCCTGACCCGCGAGTTGCTCCGAGGTGCGCAGGACTCGCAATACGCGGCCGTCGCCAAACACCTGCTCGCAGAAATGAAGGAAATGGACGCCTACATCGCCATCCGCGGCGGCCATAACATCGCCGAAACTTCCGATGTCCCGGCCCAGCAAATGAAACTCGCCATGCAACACCTGCGCCCGGTGCTCGACTATCGCGTCAAACACACCAAATGGTGCGTGCTCCGCTGGCCATCCGCCTCCATGGCCCAACAAGCCGGCATGAGCACCCAGGCCTTCGAGGATTTTTACTTCAGAGTCTGCTTGCTCGATTACAAGGCCCTCATCCCCGCAATGTCCGCCCTCAAGCAATTGATGCAACAAACCGATCAAGTCGAAATCACCGGCCCCGGCACCCAACTCCGGTTCTCGATCAAAAATATCCCGGCCCTTTTCTCGGGCGGCACTCACAACGTCCCTGACGGCGAAGTCTTCACCTCCCCAGTCCGCAATTCCGCCGAGGGCTTCATCACCTACAACGCCCCCACCATCTATCAGGGAATCCCGTTCGACGCCATCCGCCTGGAATTCTCCAAAGGAAAAATCATCAAGGCCGACGCCGGCTCCAAAACCCGCCAAATCAACAAAATCCTCGATAGCGACCCCGGTGCCCGCTACATCGGAGAATTCGCCCTCGGCTTCAACCCGGAAATCCGCGAACCCATGCGCGATATCCTCTTTGACGAAAAAATCGCCGGCTCATTCCACTTCACTCCGGGCCAAGCCTACGAAGATGCCGACAACGGCAACCGCTCACAAATCCACTGGGATATGGTCAGCATCCAACGCAAGGACTACGGCGGCGGCTCGATCCACTTCGACGGAAAACTCATCCGCAAAGACGGCGTCTTCCTCCCCAAAGCGCTCGCCAAACTCAACGGCTGAAGCCCCGGCCCCATCATGCACCGGACCTCCGCCACCCAACCCAGCACACCCGCAACCGACCCCGCCCCGCTCGCGGTCTCCTGCCCCGTTCCCCTGACTCACACCTTGGAAATTACCTCGGCTCACGGTGGCGGCGGCCGCCTCACCCACCACCTCATCCAACAGATTTTCCGGCCGGCATTCGCCAATCCGGAACTTGAAGCCCAACACGACGGCGCGCTGTTAGAATTTCCGGGCGGCGGCCGTCTCGCCTTCACCACCGACGCGCATGTCGTCAGCCCGTTGTTTTTCCCCGGCGGTGACATCGGCACACTCGCGGTCAACGGCACGGTCAATGACCTCTCCATGTGCGGCGCACGACCCTTGTGGCTCAGCGCCAGCTTCATCCTCGAAGAAGGCTTCCCCATCACCACCTTGGAAAAAATCGTCCAGTCCATGAAAACCGCGGCCGAAACCGCCCACGTCACCATCGTCACCGGAGACACCAAAGTGGTCGAACGCGGAAAAGGCGACGGCCTGTATATCACCACTTCGGGCGTCGGGGTGTTAGAAACCCCTCTCACCATCGCACCATCCAGCATCCGCGCCGGCGATGCAATCCTCCTCAGCGGCGACGTCGGTCGACACGGCATGGCCATTATGGCAACCCGCGCCAGCCTCTCATTCGAAAGCGAAATCGAAAGCGATTGCGCCCCGCTCGTCGAACCCGTCCAAGCCCTGCTCTCCGCCGGCCTGGATGTCCACTGCCTGCGCGATCTCACCCGCGGCGGCCTCGCCACCACCCTCGTCGAATTGGCCGAATCCTCGAACCTCTCCATCACCTTCGACGAATCCAATGTGCCGGTCATCGATCCGGTCGGCGGTGCCTGCGAAATCCTCGGGCTCGACCCGCTCTACGTCGCCAATGAAGGACGCTTTGTCTGCGTGCTGCCCGCATCCCAAGCCGGTCAGGCCATCGAAATCATCGCCCGAACCGCCCCAGGCGGCCCGCCATCCGTCATCGGATCGGTCGTGAACGGCCCGGCTGGCCTCGTCACCCAGCGAAATGTGTTAGGAACCGAACGGATCGTGGACCGCCTGAGCGGCGAACAACTGCCGAGGATTTGCTGACCCCGGATCACCCGGAACCCACCAACCTATGGGTTGCATTCCGCACCACCGACGCCGTACCTAACAGGAGGCCGCGCGACTACGGTAACGATAGTAGGCAGCGCAGGCGCCTTCGCTCGACACCATGGGCGCGCCGAGCGGATGCTCAGGCTGACAGCGCG
>CAIYYV010000136.1 GCA_903930425.1 Akkermansiaceae bacterium
CCGGATCGATCTGGGCACCCATCGCCGCGCATTGTTGCTTCAACAGCGCCACGGTGATCGTGCAATTCATCGGACGCTATTATGGACTTTCGTTAGATTCCGCCCCATGACCACGCTCCGCGATATCGGTGAGGACGCGTTGATCGCGCGACTCATCCCCTTCGTTCCGCGGGACCCTCAACCCGCCGCAGGCCCCGGCGATGACTGCGCCGTGATCGACCCCGGACCAGAGTACGACACGCTTCAACTCTTGAAAACCGATGTGTTGGTTGAGCAGGTGCACTTCCTTTCCGGCACCCCGGGCCGGTGGGTTGGCTGGAAGGCGGTGGCCCGTGTGATTTCCGATTTTGCGGCCATGGGTGGCCAACCGGAGCGGATTTTAGTCACCTTGGCGCTGCCGACTGAAACAGCGGTCGAGTGGGTGGAGGATTTGTATCGGGGCATGAGCGATTGCCTCTTAGCCTTCGGGGCGGTCCTCGCCGGAGGCGAAACCTCGCGCGTGCCACCGGGATCCGCCCCCGTCATCTCGGTCTCCGCCACCGGCCGCGTCCATCGCGACCACCTCGTCCTTCGATCCACCGCCCAAGCCGGCCACGCCTTGCTCGTCACCGGCCTCCTCGGTGGATCATTCCCCGACAAACACTTGCATTTTACCCCGCGCGTCCACGAGGCCCGCTGGCTGACCACTCACTTTAAGCCCTCCGCCATGATCGATCTCTCCGATGGATTGGCCCGGGATTTGCCGCGTTTGGCCGAGGCGTCGGGCTGTGGTTTTGTCCTCGACGAGGCGTGTTTGCCCTGTGCTCCCGGGTGCCGCACCCCGCAGGCAATCGAGGATGGCGAGGATTACGAATTGCTCTTCACCATCGATCCCGGCCGCGTGGCTGGTTTGCTCGACGCCTGGCGCGTGGATTTTCCGGCGCTGCCACTCACGGTCATCGGCCGCCTCGTCCACGTCGGCGCTGGGAACCCATTGCGCCGCGGATGGGAACACTTCCCGCCGCAGTCATGAGAGGCTCCCCGCCGGTGGCCTCGGGTTGGTGAACCGTGTCGCTATTCACACAGGGGATGAACGGCTTCCGTCACGCGGCTTTTCAGCGCTATTCCTTGACCTTGTATTTCCTGAGTTCTCGTGGTTGACCCCTTGGGGGGCCGTTGCTAGCGTCCGCGTCCTCTCATGAGCGTCGACGCCTTGAATTACAAAGACACCCTGTCCCTTCCCCGAACGAGTTTCCCCATGCGCGGTGACCTCGTGGAAAATGAACCGAAACGCCTCGCGCGTTGGGAAGACGACGGACTTTACCCAAAAATCCTTGCCCGCCGCCGCGCTCAAAACGCCCCGGAATTCATTCTGCATGACGGGCCGCCCTTCGCCAACGGGGACGTGCACATGGGCACCGCGCTCAATAAGTTGCTCAAAGATTTGGTCGTGAAATCCAAAACCATGGCCGGCTTCACCGTGCCCTTTGTCCCGGGATGGGACTGCCACGGCCTGCCCATCGAATTCAAAGTCGTGAAGGAAACCGCCGGCTTGGAACCTGCCGAAATCCGCCGCCGTTGCGCAGAGTTTGCAAAAAAATTCATCGATGTCCAACGCGCTTCGTTTCGCCGACTCGGTGTGTTCGGCGATTGGGCAAACCCTTATTTGACGATGGATCCCGGCTATGAAGCCAGCATTCTGCGAGTCTTTGCCAAACTCGTCGAAAATGGCAGCATCTATCAGGCCAAGAAACCAGTTCAATGGTCTTACGGCGCGCAGACGGCTCTCGCCGAGGCGGAGGTGGAATACCAGGACAAGGAAAGCCCTTCCATCTTTGTCAAATTCCCCCTGATCGAGCGCCAGCTTCAGCCCGCTAACCTTCATGCCATGGATCTCCACCCCGCCTTGTGCGGCGCCAGTATCCCTATCTGGACAACCACCCCATGGACCCTCCCAGCTAACCTCGGCATCGCCGTGCACCCCGAGTTCACCTATATCGCCGGCCGTTTCAAAAATGAAATGAACGGAATCAACGAAACCCTCGTCGTCGTCCGCGAACTCATCCACGATTTTCAAACCAAAACAGGCTTCGTTCTAACGGAATCCTTCGCTGAAATCAAAGGCCGCGAGTTGGAATACCTAGAAGCGCGACATCCGTTTCTCGACCGCAATTCCAAAGTCATTCTCGCCCAATTCGTCACCACCGAATATGGCACCGGCGCAGTCCATATCGCCCCAGGCCATGGCGCCGACGACTACGTGGCGGGCCAACAAAATGGCCTCGCCGTGCTCTCGCCCGTCGATGACGCAGGCAAATTCACCACCGAAGTCGGCCTCGCCGAATTGATAGGCGTGCCCGTCTTCAAATCCAACGAACGCATCATCGAAATCCTCTCAGAACGCGGAAACTTGTTAGGACAGGAGATCTTCCGCCATTCCTACCCGCATTGCTGGCGCTCCAAAACCCCGATCATCTTCCGCGCGGTCGAACAATTCTTCATCTCTCTCGAAACACTGCGCGGCCAGGCACTCACACAGATCGACCAAGTCGAGTGGCTGCCCGCTTGGGGCCGCAATCGAATCTATGGCACCGTGGAAGCCCGTCCGGATTGGTGCATCTCACGCCAACGCTCATGGGGCGTGCCCCTCCCGGTTTTCTTCGATCAACAGGGCAACGCGATCCTGTCCTCGAAACTCGCATTGAAAGTCGCCGATCTCGTCGAATCAGAAGGCTCTAACTTCTGGTTCGAACACAGCGACGCCGATATCGCCGCCCGCCTCGGCTTGCCAAACGGCGTGAAAAAATGCCGCGATACCCTCGATGTCTGGATCGATTCCGGTTGCTCGCACGCCGCCGTGCTCGACCGCCATCCTGACTTGCATGCCCCGGCAGACCTGTATCTCGAAGCCACCGATCAACACCGCGGATGGTTTCAAAGCTCGCTCATGCTCAGCTGCGGCTACCGCAGCACCGCCCCCTACAAATCAGTCATGACCCATGGCTTCGTGGTCGATAAAGATAAGAAAAAACTCTCGAAGTCCGAGGCTGAAAAATCCGGGAAACCCATCGACGCCGCCCATTTCTATCAAAAATATGGCGCGGACATCGTCCGCCTGTGGGTCTCCTCGGTCGATTGGCAAAACGAGGTCCCCTTCGGTGAGGACCTCTTCAAACAAGTCGCTGAACCCTACCGCCGCCTCCGCAATACGCTGCGGATTCTGTTAGGAAACCTCGAGGGCTTCACCTCTAACAAACACCCCTCTAATCCCGAATTCACTCTGCTCGACCGATGGATCCTCGAGCGCCTCCACGAAGTCGTCGCCGAGTGCCGCAAGGCCTACGAAACCTATGAATTCCGCAAGGTGTTCAACGCGCTCAACCAGTTCTGCACCACCGACCTTTCCGCGCTTTATATCGATGCCACAAAAGACCGGATGTATTGCGACGCGCCGGATTCCCCGCGCCGCCTCGCCGCTCAATCCGCAATGCTGGAAATTTTTACCAGCATCACCCAATTGCTCGCCCCCATTCTCGCGTTTACCGCCGATGAAGCATGGGAACATGCCGGATTCACCACCGGCAGCATTCATGAACAGGATTTCCCACAGGCCAATCCCGCGTTCGCCCCCGGCGTGGCCACCCATCAGGTCCAACGTCTCTTCGAAATCAAATACATCATCCAAACCTCCATCGAGTCCCGAATCCAATCCAAGGACTTCACTCGCAATAACGAAGCAGATGTCGATCTAACCATCACTGCCGATGATGCCGTCCTGCTTCCTCTCCTCAATGACCCGGAGTTCGCCACCGAGTTTTTCATCATCGCAAGCCTGAGGGCCTCCATCGGCTCCTCGTTGGCTGCCACCACCCGCAAGACGGATCTTCCACTCTGCCCACGCTGCCGCAGGCACGAAGCTCTGCTGCAGGATCGCCTGTGCCGGCGCTGCGATGCGGTTTGTAACGGCAAAAGCCTATGACCATCGAGCGCCCCGTCTAACACCCCCGCCTGCGCTACTCATCCTCCAATGACTCTTACTCGCCTCATCGTCTTCCTCTCTTTGCCGCTCTACGCGCTCGATCAAATCACGAAGTTTTGGACACTCAAAACCTTTCCTCCACCATGGGTGGAAACTGCAACGAATATCGTAGTAGTCGAAAATTTCTTCTACCTCGTGCGCGTCCATAACCAAGGCGTGGCCTTCGGATTTGGCAACGGGTCAGCTTGGGCACCCATCGTCTTTCTCTGGGTGCCGATCATCGCCCTCATATTGCTGCGGATTTTTTGGAAAAAGGGTGCCTTCAATCACCCGCTGTCAAAAGCGGCCGTCGCCCTCCTTCTCTGCGGCATTATTGGCAACCTAACAGACAGGTTGGTGCAAGGGTTCCTGCTTGAGGAAGCCAAAACTAACTCATTCTGGCAGTGCCTTTCGGATGGCTATGTTGTGGATTTCATTGCAATCAAACTTCCTTATTACGACAAACTCGTCCCCTCTAGCGGCGGTTGGTGGCCGGCCTTCAATGTGGCTGATTCGTGCATCTGCATCGCGGCCATCCTCCTCTTCATCGGCGGTCTCCGCGAGGATGCCGCCTCACGAAAACTTTTAAAATAATTCATTCGTGATCGCCGATCATCGATCATTACACAGTAATTATGTGATGATTTCCTGTTGACGCTACCGGGTGCGGCGACATTCTTGAGCAGGCTCACACCTCCCCTGTTTCATGCGTTGCGTCCAATGCGGTTCTCTGAAAGATAAAGTCCTCGATTCCAGATCCTCGAAGGATGGAACCGCAATCCGTCGTCGGCGCGAATGCCTGCAGTGCGCCTATCGCTATACCACTTATGAACAGATCGAACGCACCGAATTGCGTGTCTTGAAGCGCGATGGATCCCGCGAGGCTCTCAACCGCGAAAAACTCATGAGCGGACTCGTCAAGGCCTGCGAGAAACGACCGGTGTCAATGGACCGACTCGACCGCGCGGTGGAGGAAATTCTAGCAGAACTGCATAAGGACCATCTCAGTGAGGTCCCTTCATCCATCATTGGCGGCAAGATGATGGATAAGCTCCATCAGATCGACCCGGTGGCCTACGTCCGCTATGTGTCAGTTTACCGCCAATTTGATGACGTGAATGAATTCATCCAGGAAATTCAATCACTCTCACGCCGCGCCGCCCGTGACCCGTTTCAACGCCGCCTGTTCAAGGATTGATTCCCCTTTATCCAAACCTGCCAGACCTAACCCATTTTCTGTGATTTTACTCATCGGCAATCGCCCCGCCCTGCAAATCGGCCGCTATCAGGTGCTCGATTATGACACCGCCTGGTTGGACGACGCGCTGCATCGTGCCGCGCGCGCTGCTGACCGGGAGGATTTTCCGTTCGTGGATGATATTTGCGGCGGGATTATGAAATATCTGGAAACGAAGTGTCCGCTGAAACTGCTTCACATTGAGGACCTCTTTGACAGGGTGCGCAGAATGCTCGTAAAAATCGGCTGTGAGCACATTGCGGAAAAGCTCGAGCCTTTGGCACCACCCGTGACTGTTTCGTTGGTGCATGCCGCGCTGGAGGCTGGAAATGGCTTCGAACTTGCTTTTTTTGCGACTCTGGGTCTGGAGCTGCGGGAGCTCCGTGCTGCGGGCGCTGAGGAAATCCGCTTTGCAGGTTTGCGTGAAAGCGCACTCATTTTGCGCGGCACCTCCAAGTGGAATAAACACTGCGAAAGCGTCTTCTCAGAAATCCGGGCATTTCTCCAAAATTGGGATGCCGATCTGCCCAAAGGCACTCGCCCGTCACGACAGCGTGCCGCAACCGAGTGCTGAACCCTACCCAGAAAACCGATCACTCATGAATCACCCGTCGTCCATTTTCTCCAATGCGAGCCTGTCAGTCTTTCATTCCTGCCGGTCGATCGGATTCCTCGCGATCCCCATTCGCAACTGGATCATCGTGCTCGGCTGCTCGCAGATCATTCTCGCTTCCGAGCCACCGGCTGGCACCCCGGCGGTGGCCCTCACCCGCGACGCTTCCCTCATCGACGGCGCGACGACAGTCACCCTCAAACAGGGCGCGCTGGAGGCTGTGCTGGCCACCAATGCCAACACCGATTGGCACGGCGGCGGCTATAACGGATTGGCGCGCCTCACACATTCAGACCAGGCGAACCCCCTGTTTATTCCGTTCTATTCAGGCTTCAATTTTGAGCATGTTTTCGATGGTCAGGACGCCGGCTTTTCTCCACGTGGCGGCCCCTTGTCGCTGTGGCGCTTCGGCCCGACATCTGCTGGAATCTATCGGGCTGCCGCGGACTGTCCGTGGGGCTTGGCCAGCATGACCCGTTTTACCTTGGTCGCGCCTCACTCGATTGATGTCGATTTTACAGCGGTGCCCACATTATCCAAGTATGCCAATGATTATATCGGCATGTTCTGGGCATCGTATATCAACAACCCGCGCGACCGATCCATCTACTTTCTTGGCCGAACCAAGAACGACCGCAAGAGTCCGAGCCGGTGGATCACGGCGACCTCGCCGGCGCATGATGCGCAATCCACACATGTGGCAAGCTTCGAACCCGCAGTTTGGAAAGAGTTAGACAGCAGCAAGTGGCCAGGATTGGCCTCTCATTTTTCCAACTATGAGTACGACGCGTTGTTCTACTTCGGCCGTGTGCGCAACATGGTGTGGATCTACATGTTCGATTCGAAGGCGATTTCTAACACGCAGACGCTGCGCTTCAGCCAGTCGCCCGTAGGCGGTGGCAACCTCAATCCCGCTTGGGACTTTCACGTGGTCGCGCGGCCCTACCAAGTGGGAAATCCTATCAAGTGGCGTGCCCGTTGCATTTACAAACCCTTTGTGAGCGCGGCCGATGTGCTCCAGGAATACATCGCTTGGTCAGGGCGTAAGGATCTCAAGACCCCCGTTGAAGAACCCCGCCGTGGCGAACTGCTTCCGCCGGATTCAGTCAATCGAACGATCGTGCGAGTCGGCGAGCCCATCAAGATCACGCAGACCGGCTTCGCATGGGTGAACCTGCCCCAAGCGCTCCAGAAGAAGCCGGGCGAGGCTGTCGGTGTATGGTTCAACAAAGGGGCCACAGGAGCCAATCGGTATGGAAAAAAACCCACTCACTGGGTGTATTGGGCGGTCGATTGCCCGCCCCCGAAAGCGGGCGATATGTTAGGCTTTGCGCGTTTCAGCTATCCGATTTTCAGCGGTTATCAAACCCGAGATGGGGTTGTGCGGAAACGAGAGGAAGAAGGGGGCGGTGACGATGGCACATCCAGCGGGCTGATGTTCGATCCATTGTTGCAAGAGAATGCATCCGGTGAGGTCAAGGCTCTTTGGTGGCACGGCTACGACGGCCAAACGATTCGCGCAGCCATTGTGTCACCCGCATCTTCTCAAGAGCAGAGCGCAGATTAAAAAGGAACGAAAAGAAACAAAGGGACAGAAACAAAGGGACAGAGAAATAATTCCGATTTCGCTTGCGTTGGGGCTGGGGATGTTGATTCTCGAGGCATGAGACACGCGCGCTGGTTGGCACCTTGGAAGGATTCATTGGCACGTCCGGTCATGTATCACTGCATCACGCGGGTGGTGGAGAGGCGCTTGGCATTTGGGCAGGTGGAGAAGGAGCAAC